>WRNS01000172.1 GCA_009776495.1 Methanobrevibacter sp.
TTTTTTAATAATTATTTTTAACATTTTTTTTTTTTTTGAATTATTCTTATTAAAAATCAATATTGATTCTAATAAAAAGTAATACTTATTAGCTAATTAATACTATTTTTACATATTTATAAAACAATAATATAATAAATTTTGATTTTATGATTTTTAACAAGATTATTGATTCATTAGCCAACATAATTGAAGATAAAACTTCAGAAAATATTTTAATTAAATTTCAAGAAATATTACTTGAAAGTGGGGTATTCGCAATAGCTTCAAAGCTCGTAGCTATTATATTGTTGATAGTTTTTCTTTTAATCACAGTATTCTCATTTTTATCCATTGTATTTAATTTAAATTTATTTTTAGCTATTATTTTTGCAATAGCTATACCTCCAGGCGTTTTGTTTGGATACATATCTATTCAAATTGAAAAAAGAAGAGAAGGCATCGAAAAATCAGCACCAGATTTTTTAAGGAGTCTTGCTTCAATGCTTCGAGTTGGACTTAGCTTTGAAAATTCAATGGATGAATTGTCTAAATATGGATCAGGACCACTTTACGATGAAATACGAAGGGCAGTTATTGAAATAAGAATGGGGAGAGATTTTGATGACACCATACTATCTATGAGTAGTCGTCTTTATTCAAGTAATTTAGATAAGACATTTAAAATTATATTGGAAGGGAGAAGAAGTGGAGGTGGTTTGGCAGATATTATTGATGATGTAGCTGAAGATTTACGAGTGATTTTATCTTTAAAACGAGAACGAAGAGCTAGTGTTATGATGGCAGTGCTTTTTTTAGTTATTTCAGCAGCTATTGCCGCTCCTTTTGCTCTAGGTATGATTGGAATATACTCATCATTCATGATATCTTTAGGAAAAGGAAGTGAACTCATTGATACAGCAATCCTAGCTGGAGGATCATATATAATTATTCATTCAGTTTTAGCTGGGTTAATAATAGGTCTTATAATGTATGGTGATTATAAAAAAGGAATTAAATTTTCAATTCCTTTAACAATAGTAGCTTACTCAGTTTTTTATTTAATAAGTAATTTTGGCTCAGAGCTATTGAATTTTTAGCTATTGGTGAGAATGATAAAAGATATTTGTTTTGTCAGGTGAGATTGTGTATAAAAAATTTCTAAATGAAGATAAGGCTCAAGCAGGAGCTGAAATGTTATTATTAATAGGTGGAATGATGATAATCGTTTTAATTGCTATTTATTTTTACAATGATTATTTATCAAGAATTGGAAATGAAGTAAGTTCAACAGAACTCAATAAATTAGATGATTCTATTAAAAACATTTCATTAAAATTTAGTTAAATATTCCAATAATCCTATAATAATCCTTTTACTCTGAAAATAGCTAAAAACAACAAATCGAATGTTGAGTAAAACCTGTGTTATGGTTATTTATGGGCTGAAACTATGAATACAAGAAATTTGAGTTATTATGTTGATGTTAGATTGAATTTATGTGTTTTTAGTTATCATGTTATCTGATTCTACTGTTGTTCTAAGTGTACTAGGTTATAAGTATGTGCAGTATGATTTGAGGAGGATATGATTAATATGCGTCATTTACATCCTAATTATCCGTCTACTTCTGCGTACAATACAAAAACATCTAACGAAAAAAATTCTAATGAGAGCGATAATAAAATTCCAGAATCTAAAGATTATTCACAGGGCACTAAGGAAGATATTTTTAATAAAGACAATATTGATTTTAAAGATTTAAGAGATAAATTAAATAATAATGTTTATGATGACAAAAAATTAACAACTAATGCTATTAGGCACATAAAAAAATCAATTGGAGCAAATTATGAAAGTTTATGGGAAACTGGAAATGGACATAGGATAATTAAAAGAATAGATGGTGAACAATCATTTGTTTATTTAAGCAAAGCTTTAACCTCTAGGGCTGGAAGAGGAGGAATAACCACTCAAATGATACATAATCATACTTCTGGAACACCATTACCTCATCCTGAAGATATGGTAAATCTGTTAAAATATAAAGTAAGAAATAGTGGGATTTCAGGTAATTATGGATTTTTAAACATGAAAAATTCACTTAAAAAGCTTAATTTTACTGAAAAAGAGTTGGATAAACTTAGAATAAAAGGAAATGAAATGTTTGCTAAACTTAAAAATAATGCTTTTGCACATAATCCTAGTTTAAAAAATGAATCTATAAAATTACAAGATAAGATAAGATATAAATATAATAAAGAAAATATTAATATTATTGTTATTGAACATAATAAATTTTTCAAACAGTATGGTATTGAATTTGAATATGTTCCTTATAAACTTAAATAGAGGTGATTTTTTATGAAAAACAAATTGAATGAAGATATTATTATAACTACTCCCATAGGTACTAAACTTAATATTCAAAAAGATATGGTTAGAACTAATCCTATGTATATTGATCATTATGAACCTTTTTATGAAGAATCAGCTATTCAAGATTATTTGTCTTGGTTGGAAGGAGAAGATAGGGAGGATTATATTCGATTAGAAGAGGAACAGAACCCTGTTCATTTTAAGGCTTTTCGTAAAGAATTTCCTGAATACTTTGAATAAATATTTTTTTTATTATTTTTTAAGCCAATGAAGCCCTTTGTGTGGTTTTGTTGGCTTTTTTAATGAACAAATTATATTATATATTTTTTTTAACTATTTTTTTTTAAGAAATAGGATTTTATCCTCATTTATAATACATAAAGAATATATAAAATTTATGAACTTATTTGAAATGTAAAATAGTTTTTTTTTTTAAAATATTATGTTTTCAAAATTCATATTTTATATTATAATTTTAAATATTGGGGTCATCAAATGAAAATGTTAATAAATGGAAAATTTGAAGAAAAAGAAGAAATTTTCAATGTTATAAATCCATATAATCAAGAAATTGTTGATACTGTTCCTATAGGTGATAGAGGTGACGTGAAAAAAGCTATTGGCGCGGCTCAAAATGGGAAAAAGTCATTGGAAAAAATGTCTGCTCGAAAAATTTCTGAAAAATTGTACAATGCTTTTGAAAATTTAAAAAAAGAAGAAAAACCCTTAGCTAAATTGATTACACAAGAAACTGGAAAGCCAATTAAAGACTCCTTAGGTGAAATGGCAAGATCGGTTGAAACATTAAAATTTGCAGCTGAGGAAGCAAAAAGAATTTATGGGGAAACGGTTCCTCTTGATGCAGGATTAGGTGGAAAAGGATTTTTTGCATTTACTCAAAGGATTCCTCTTGGTGTGGTAGTAGCTATAACTCCTTTTAACTATCCAGTTAACTTAGCTATTCATAAAATAGCACCAGCAATAGCTGCAAAAAATACTGTAATTTTAAAACCTTCTCTTCAAGCACCATTAGCTGCTTTAAAATTAGCTGAAATCATAAATGAAGAATTTCCAAAAGGAGTAATAAATACTGTTACAGGGTATGGTGGAGAAATTGGAGATGAGTTAGTTGTTAATGAGAATATTGATAAAGTTTCTTTTACTGGTAGTGTAGCTACTGGATTATTTATTTCTAGCAGAGCTGGAATGAAAAAAATCACTTTAGAACTTGGAGGTAATGATCCTTTACTTGTTTTAAAGGATGCT
>WRNS01000173.1 GCA_009776495.1 Methanobrevibacter sp.
TTTCAAAGATAGATTATTTAGTAATGACACATCCTGATGCAGATCATATAGGTGGTATGAGTAAAGTTATAGATAATTTTGATATAGGCAATATTTATATGACAGATAGGATAAGTACAACAAAAACTTTTGAAGATTTGTTATTAAAAATAGAGAGTAAAAATCTTAACATAACAACTCTTAAAGCTAATGATACAATATCAGAATTTAACGATGGTAAGGTTATTTTACTATCTCCAATTAAAAAATATGATGATAGTAATGAAATGTCTTTAGTTATCCAGATTATTTATAAGAATAATACTTTTTTATTTATGGGTGATGCAGGTTATAAAGTGGAAAATGATATTTTAAACTCAAATGCAAATATAAAGGCAGATTTAATAAAAATTGGTCACCATGGAAGTAGCTATTCCTCAAGTATTAGGTTTATAGAAAAAGTCTCTCCACTATTTGCAATAATAAGTGTTGGGAAAAACAATCGATATGGACATCCAACTAATCAAACATTAGAGACTTTAAAAAAAATTGGAGCAAAAATATATCGTACAGATGAATCAGGGGATATAATTGCCATTTCAGATGGAAATAGCATAAATATCACTAGTAAAAATTAAAAAACCTTATATTTAAATTCTCATTTATGTAAACATCCAGAAAGGAGAACTTATGATGCAGGTAATTATAGATAGATTTGAAGGAGATTTTGCAGTTGTAGAATTACCAAATAAAGACATGATAGATGTTCCCAAAGTTTTATTTCCCGATGCAAAACAAGGCGATGTTATTGATATTCTAATAAATCATAAAGAAACAGATAAACGTAAAAAAAGAATAAATGACTTGTTTAATAAATTAAAAAAAAGTTAATTTTTTAAATAATTTTATTAAAGATTATTATTTTTAAATTTATTTTTTATATTTTAAATATATTTATATAAGTTTATCATGTTTTTAATTAAATTTTATTGATTTTGTTTAGATAACTCACAGTACAGAAAGGAGAATTCCATGATTAAAAAAATTAAACGAATAAGCAATTATTTACTATATATACTTTTAACAAATGTGATATATGGGCTTATTTTATTTTTTGTAAGTACTTCGTTAGCTAAATATTCTCTTTCATATGCCTATTTAGGTAATATTGCGTTAATTATTATAGGTTTAGCTCTTGATGAATATAACCTGAAAATGTTACAATCAAAAAATCTTGTTATGCAAATAAAGAAAGATAATGATTCACTGAAAAATTATCGTTTAATTCAATGGATTATGAATAACTTTGTTTCCTTTAAGACAATTCTCTATGTTTTTTATGTTTTTATTTTGATGGTCTCACAAATCACTGATTTTAACCCTACACTGATAAGTGGAGATCTTGAAATCTTTATTTTCACAAACAGATATAGCATATTGCTTTTAATAGGATTTGATAGGTTAATCAAACAATTTTCAAATGATAGAATAAGAATAAATAAAATATCATCAAAATTCAATAAATATTGGAATGAATATCAAGATTAATAATATTTAATTTGTTAAATTATTTTATAAAGTAATAACTTAATATATGGATAATAAAGTTTTAAAAGGGGTAGACATTGATAGAAAAAATAAAATCATTTTTGCAAAGTAAATTAAAAGTTTCTAAAGGAGAACTTTTTGCAATTTTAACTGCACTTAGCTCTATGGTTTTAATCGTTAGTAATCTATCAAGCACTAAAATGTTTGATTTTTTTGGGACTGGTTTAGTTTGGGATGGAGGCGCTATCCTCTTTCCTGTTTCCTATGTTTTAGGGGATGTAGTTACAGAGATTTTTGGTTTTAAAAAAGCAAAAAAAGTTATTTGGACAGCATTTGCAATGAATCTAATAGCTGTTTTTGCATTATACATAGTTCAACTTTTGCCTCCTGGTCCTGGATGGGAAAATCAATTAGCCTTTGAGACGATCATAGGTTTTATGCCTCGTATCGTTGCTGGTAGTTTGATTGCTTATGTAGCTGGACAAATCCTCAATGCTTATGTTTTTATAAAAATTAAAGAGTTGACTTATGCCAATCACTTGTGGCAACGGGCAATTGGATCTAGTTTGGTTGGTGATTTGGTTGATACTATTATTTTCACAACTATTGCATTTATTGGCACGATATCCACTCTTCAATTTCTGGGATTACTCCTAATTGCATATATTTCGAAAATCATTGGTGAAACAGTATTATTACCTGTAACTTATGGAGCTGTAAAGTTATGTAAAAGAGTAGTAGAAAATGATGAACACTCGATAAATAGTGTGGATAGTGAAGAACATTCGATTTAGTTATGGTGAAAAATGACACAGAATCAATTTAGTTTTGAAATCATTGATAAAATTCCAGATGGATTAGGTAGAGCTGGTGTTATCCATACTCCTCATGGTGATATCACGACACCAACTTTTGTTGTGGTTGGCACCTATGGGGAAGTTAGGTTTTTATCCCCAAATCAGTTTCATGAAATTGGCCTTCAAGCTATGATTAGTAATGGGTTTCATTTATCTAAAATCTCTGATGAAATCGAAGAGTCTGGGGGTTTATCCAAATATTCTGGGTACAATTGTCCTACAATTACAGATAGCGGCGGTTTTCAGGTTATGTCCTTTGGTAGTGGATTAGGTAAGGTAATCTCTATGGACAAACGGGACATTGCACGTGAACATTTAAAGGCAGAAAACAAACATCACCTATCAAGGGTAGCTGAGGAAGGAGTTTACTTCAAAGCTAATGACACCGCAGTTGAAAAACTTTTTACTCCTGAGTATTCAATGGAATTTCAACATCAAATCGGTGCTGATATCATCATGGCATTTGATGAGCTGACTAATATTGGTGATAGTAGAGAGTACAATGAAGAAGCACTAGATCGTACACATAGATGGGCAGTAAGGTGTTTAGAAAAACATCAAAAATTGACTAATGAAAAGGTTAATAAACCCTATCAAGCACTTTTTGGAGTTCTGCAAGGTGCACACTATAAAGATTTACGAGAAAAAGCTGCTCGTGAACTGTCAGCAATGGACTTTGATGGATATGGATTGGGCGGTGCCTTTGAAAAAGAGCAGTTACCCAATATTTTGTATTGGTGTAATAGAATTTTACCAGAATCAAAACCTCGACATTTACTTGGTCTTTCAAAACCTGATGATATTTTTGTTGGTGTTGAAAATGGCTGTGATACTTTTGATTGTGTGGCACCAACTCGTGAGGCAAGGCATGGAAAAGTTTACACTTTGGATGGAGATATTAATATTAGAAATGCGGAATTTACAAATGACTCTTCTCCTTTATTTGAAGGTTGCCAGTGCCCTACTTGTAAATCTCATCACAGTCGCGAGGAAATTCGCAAGTTATTAAAAAATAAAGAAGGTAAAAAAACTACTAGTCAAGTTGCTATGGATAAACAACTTGCTATAGAGCTCATAACTATTCATAATGTTTATTTTATAGTCAATCTTACTCGTCAAATTCGCCAAGCTATTATTGACAAAAACTTTTTTAATTTTAGAGACAAATGGTTAAATAGGTATTATGAATGAGAAAAAAGTGTTCCTAAGATTTTTAAAACATTTAACCATATTAT
>WRNS01000174.1 GCA_009776495.1 Methanobrevibacter sp.
TAAATTCACATTTAAAAATTATAAAATAATATATAATCAATAGCTAATCATTTTAAAAATATATAAATATATTAAAAAAATTAATAAATATTATCAAATTATTTAATAAGTTTAGTCTCTGCTTTTCCTCCAGATAATTCATTCATTTTTAAAATAAACTGATCTTGAAGTCCTCCAGCCATTTCAATAATAGCTATCCATGATCCATCTTGTTGCCATTCTTCGTTAACAATCTCTCCAAAATGAGAAATTCCGGAAAAAGCATTTCCAGCTACATTTCCAGGAAGTCTAACAGCCATACGAACTTTTTCAAATCTAATAGGGATTTTAACTTTAATAGCTTTTAAAGCAATTTTTACTTGTTCATCTATGGATTTGAACGGATCAATTTTGACTTTAGACTCTTCCATTGCATTTTCTATTCGTTTCACTGGATGAGGAAGACCACTTTGAGGATTAATAGACTCTCGAGCTATTTTATTTATAACCATTCTCCTCTTTTCTTCTTGCATATCACGTTTTTGTTTTGCTGTTAATTGAATATGACCTTTTTCAAGTATTGTGGTAGCTACTTCTAAAGTATCTGTATTATCAAACACCTTATTCATACTATCTTCTGAAGCCTTATCTCCCTTTTTGGCATCTTTAAAAATCTCTTCAACAGCTAAAACATCTTCAATAGCTATTGAATCTTTTTCAGGATTTTTAAAATCGGCTGCTAAGTCAGGATCAACTAATATTTCAAAAAGTTCACCATAAGACTCTAATCTAGCAATTATAGCTTCATCAATATTAACCATAAATAATCATCTTCAATCTTTATTAAAAAATATTTAATTATTTTTTATATATAAAAATACAGATTATTATAATTATTAATAATTTTTATTATAATGATTATACATATTATTATGATAATTATTATACTTATTATTATGATAATTATTATTATTATTTTACTTTTAATAAATAATTATTTACCTATACTGATTTTTAAAAATTAATAAATAAATAAAAATTATTCATCTTCTGTATCATCTTCAGAATCTTCATCTGTATTAAGTTCTATATCTTTGCGATTAAGAAGTGATTCAACATATTTTTCAACTTCTTCATCTGAAATTCTTCTATATTTTTTAGTACTAGTTTCAATAACAGCTATTTCAACACTTTCAGCAGTTGTTTTACCTTCAGTAGCTTCAAACACTGCATCAAGAGCTAAGTCAATAGCTTCATCGAGATTCATATCTTCTTTATAAAACTCTTCAAAAACTTCCATAGAAGCTTGTCTGCCTGAACCAATAGCTGTAGCTTTATATTCTATTAAAGCTCCACTTGGATCAGTTTCAAACAATTTACAGCTATTTTCAGTTACTCCTCCAATTATTAATGCAGAACCAAAAGGCCTAACCCCACCATTTTGAGTATATAGCTGTTTCATATCACATATTTTTTTAGCTAATGATTCTACCCTAATTGGTTCATTGTATGTAATTCTATTAATTTGAGACTCGATTCTTGCTCTTTCTATTAGAGCTCTTGCATCAGCTACAAGTCCAGATGTAGCTGCTCCTATATGTTCATCTATTTGAAATATTTTTTCAATTGATTTAGATTCTACTAATTTACTTGTAGTTCTCTTATCCACAACAAGAACAATTCCATCTTTTGATTTTATACCTAAGGAAGTGGTGCCTCTTTTTACTGCTTCTCTTGCATATTCTACTTGAAACAGCCTTCCATCTGGGCTAAAGACAGTAATTGCTCTGTCATATCCTGCATTTTGTAAAGGTTGCATATATTTTACCTCTCTATTTTTATAAAAATTTTTTATTATTTCTCTACAATTTTTAGACAATAAAAATTATATGATTTATTTCTCTACAATTTTTAGACTATAAAAAATTTGATTTGTTTCATAGATAATAAAAGTCAAATAAATAGTTTATTTAAATAATTATTATATCTCAAATTATTCTTTAAAAAAATAATTCAAAAATATGTATTAATAATTTTTTAAAATATTCTAAAATTAATCTAAATCTCCATGATTTAGTGTTCGTTTTTCCATTTTTTATACTAATAAAAGTTTGTTTTATTTAATTTATAAACTTATGCTTTGATGTGCTTACAGTTCCTGAAATTCCAATAGTAGATATAGCTATTCTTTTGCCTTTATACATAGACAAAGTAGCTAAACTACTTCTTACCTTATCTTCACAATTTCTTCGGCATCTCAAAATAGCTTTTTGATAAAAACAATCGTAGGAAGATTTGTTTTTAATATTAGTATTTGTTAAAGCTATTTCATTGGATTCTGAGGAATTATGCTCATATATAGGGGGAGATGTATTATACAGTCGCATTAACCATAAATTAAAGTTACTAGTTTCACATTCCCCATGAAATCGAATACATGCATCCCAAATAGCTGAAACTAATTCATTTTTATTAAATTCATATTCTGATTTAATATCTAACACTAAATATCTTTTTTTTACACGAAGTGTTGGAGGAAGTATTTTAAGTTTCATTGAAATCGTTATTTTTATTCAACAGTAAATTTTTTTATTTATTAAAAACATTTAAAATTATTTATCTATTTCTTTTACTCCTAAAACTATCATATTTTTCCTATCATTATTAAATGATATTATACTTTCAGGATAGCTATTTAAGCAGCTTTTGATTTCATCTTCTTTTAATCCCAATGAGGTAAAAGTTGCAGATATATCTCGTGGAGATCTAATATCAAATATTGAAGATGAACCACTTGTAATGAGCAAGGGGAACTTAAATTTTCTATGAAGTTTTATTATTTCCCTAAAATGAGATAATATTTTAGAGCGATAGCTAAGGTATGATGATAAAATATCTTTAAAACATAGCTCAATAGCTACATTATTTTCATATGCTTGTTTAGCTAAAATATGATTAATTCCACAATCTCTTCTTTTAAAGTAAGGTCTTGAAAGTAAGTCAATTTGAATATTTTCACAAGCAACCCTATTTATCTTAGAATCACCACCAAACACGCTTATGAATTTCGTTTTATTCCTAAATTTTCTACTAATCTTTCTAATATCATTAGGATTTTTTTCATTAATCTCTACTGCAAATTCAAAGTCAGTTTTATTTTTTAAATTAGCTACTTTTTGAATATTAGCTAATTCATCAGTATTAGCTAATTCTTGAATATTAGCTAATTCATCAGTATTAGCTAATTCTTGAACATTAGCTTCTTTTTGAGTACTAGCTAATTCTTGGATATTTGCTAATTCGTCTTCTAAATCCTTCTTATATTTTAGTGCTGAATCGTATTTATCAGAAGAATAAATTAAATTTACATAATCCCATCCTAATCTGTTAGCTTCTAGAATCAATCTTAAATCTGATTCGTAGCTATTTCCTCTGATATTTAAATCATAATATTTCATTTAGTACCTATAGGATATATTTTTTAATAAAATTTATTTATACAATAATTAATTTAATTTTTAATATAATTAATTTAATCATTTAAAATATTAAAAGTTATTTGGAAAAAAATTTTTAAAAAAATAATTGAAAAAAAAAAATATAAAAAAATCGATCC
Organism: Methanobrevibacter sp.; assembly: GCA_009776495.1. Classification (GTDB taxonomy): domain Archaea; phylum Methanobacteriota; class Methanobacteria; order Methanobacteriales; family Methanobacteriaceae; genus Methanorudis. The sequence goes on from WRNS01000174.1 coordinate 3,596, forward strand.
AAAAA
>WRNS01000175.1 GCA_009776495.1 Methanobrevibacter sp.
TAATATAATATTATTATCTTTTTAATATTTTAATAATAATAAATGAATATTTCTACAAAGTGTAATATGACTAAAATAATATAAACTCAAATATAAAAATTTAAATACTAAATAAAACAATTTTTAATATGTAGTTATTACATATAAAATCAGATTATATGTCTAACTTAATACTTTCGGAGGAATAAATATGAAAGGATTCGCAATGAAAAAAATTGGTGAAGTCGGATGGGTAGAAAAAGATAAACCAGATTATGGTCCATATGATGCACTGGTAAAACCTATAGCCTTAGCACCATGTACTTCTGACATACACACTGTATGGGCAGGAGCTATTGGTGAAAGAACCGATATGATTTTAGGACACGAAGCATTAGGAGTTATTGCAGAAGTAGGTAGTGAAGTCAAAGACTTTAAGCCTGGTGATAAAGTAATTGTTCCAGCAATTACTCCAGATTGGTACTCTGATGCTGTACAAAGAGGATTTTCATCTCAAACAGGAGGACCTCTTTCAGGATGGAAATTTTCAAACTTTAAAGATGGAGTTTTCGGAGAATACTTCCATGTAAATGTAGCTGACTGGAACCTTGCTCATTTACCTGAAGAAATACCACTTGAAGCAGCAGTTATGATTCCAGATATGTTAACAACTGGATTTATGGGTGCAGAAAACGCTAAAATCCCTATGGGTGGTTCTGTAGCTGTTTTAGGTATTGGACCTGTTGGTTTATCTGCTGTAGCTGGTGCTCAATTACAAGGAGCTGGAAGAATATTTGCAGTAGGTACACGTCCTAACTGTGTTGATGTAGCTAAAAAATATGGAGCAACAGATATTATATCTTATAAAGATGGAAACACCGCTGATCAGATTGTAGAAGCTACTGATGGTGAAGGCGTAGATGCAGTAATCGTAGCTGGTGGTAACTCTAATATTTTAATTGATGCTGTCAATACTGCACGAGCAGGATCTGTTATTTCAAATATTAACTACTTTGGTGAAGGAGACACATTACCAATTCCTCGTGTAGGATGGGGATTCGGAATGGCTGATAAAGACTTTGCAACTGGACTTTGTCCTGGTGGAAGAGTAAGAATGGAAAATCTTGCAGATATAGTTAAATATGGTCGTATGGACCCTGGACTAATGGCAACTCATGTTTTCCATGGATTTGAAAAAATTGAAGAAGCCCTTCTATTAATGAAAGATAAACCACGAGACTTAATTAAACCAGTTGTTATTATAGATGAGAATTTATAGATAACTATCTATACATTCTTTTTTTTTATTTTTTTAAAAACAGGTGGTTAAATGATAGTGTCAGTACTTGGTGGAACTGGAGATCAAGGACTAGGAATTGTAGTCCGTCTCGTCCAACAAGGCGTAGAAGTAATTATTGGTTCAAGAGCAGCTGATAAAGCTGAAGCAGCTGTTGAAAAAGTCAAAGAACTTTTGAAAAAAGATGATATTCCAAATTTATCTGGAATGGCAAATGAAGATGCAGCTGATAAAGGCGAAATTTTAATATTAACCGTTCCATTGGCAGCTCAAATGGGAACTCTAAAGTCTGTTAAAGATTTTGTTGGTGATAAAATTCTCATTGATGCAACCGTACCTTTAGATACATTAGTTGGTGGACCTCCAATGAGATATGTTGACTTGTGCCAAGGATCTGCTGCTGAGCGAACAGCGGAAATATTAAAAGGTACTGGCGTTAAAGTTGTTTCTGCATTCAACAACATCAGTAACTCACATCTAATGAACTTTGAGGAAGATATTGACTGTGATTGTTTAGTTTCTGGAGATGACGCTGAAGCTAAAAAAACAGCTATGGAATTAATAGCTAAAATACCAGGAGTCAGATGTCTTGACTGTGGACCTTTAGAAAGAGCAAGAATGGTTGAAAAAATTACTCCTTTGCTCATAGGTTTAAACATCAAACACAAATCTCACTTTGGTGGACTTAGAATCACAGGAATTGGATCAGATAAATTTGTTGAATAAATTCCTATATAAATCCTGATTAAGTGTATTTTCTAACTATTTGCTCAAATGAAATACATTGCTAATATTATTTTCTAGAAGACTTATTTATTGAACACTCATCTTCAAGATTCTAATTATTAGCCAATAAATAATTTTCTGGATTTTAATATTAGGTGAGAAAAAAACATCGAATAAGTTTAGATATAAAATAATTTTGAGAGGATAAACATGATTATAGTATTAGCTAAAATAACTTCTAAAGATGGTATGAAGGATAAAATTATTAGCAAAACAGATTCAATAATTAAGGCTACACGCGCTGAAGATGGTTGTATCGAGTATAATTTATATGATCCTATTGATAGTAAAAATAATCTTCTTTTTGTTGAAAAATGGGAAGGAAAAGAATTTTTACAAGCTCACGTGCAACAAGATCACTTTATAAAATTTGGAGAAGATATTGGAGAATTCTTAGCTAAAGATTTAGAAATTTCTGTTTATTCATCAGAAGAAATAGAATTATAATTAATAGCTAAAGATTTAATATTTTTATTTAGGATTTAGATATTTCTATTAACTTATCTAATTAAATAGAGCATAAGGTTAACTTAATTTTTATTTTATTTGATGTTTTGAGTTAATTAGGTTTATATTTAATCAAACCTTTGATGAATTCAAATAAGAATTTAAATAAGATTTATAAAAACTATATTTTTTAATAGGTGAAAAAATGGAAACAAAAGTTGCAAATCCAACAGCTTTAGGATTGTTTGGATTTGGTGTAACAACAACATTGCTTAGTTTAGCTAACTTGGGAGTAATTGATCTTTCAATTGTTATTATAGCAGTAGCTATCGTTTTAGGTGGTTTTGCAGAGATTTTTGCAGGATTATTTGAATTAAAACTTGGAAATACATTTGCTGGAACAGTGTTCGTATCATTTGGACTCTTTTGGCTATCATTAGTTTTAATTTTACTTTTACCAACGTTAGGACCTGTTACAGGTGATTTAGTTGTTGGATTAGGAGTTTACTTACTTTTATTCGCACTCTATTCTTTGTTATTGTTTGTAGACACATTGAAAAGTTTACTTACATTGAAAATTCTTCTTTTACTAGTTTTCTTACTATTCTTTACATTAGGAATTTTCTATGTTTCAGCAATAGCTATATTCCTTACACTCGGTGGAATCATTGGAGTCATAGCAGGACTTTTAGGTATCTACATGTGTACTGGTATGATACTCAATGAAGACTGGGGCGAAGAAGTATTTAAATTATAAAATTATACAAAATAAAGCTTTAATTTATTTTAAAGCTTTCTATTTTTTTCTTTTTTTAATATAATCGATTAGTTGATTGATTCTTTTTTTTATTTTGTTTCATAGTTTTCTTTATGTTTTTTCTTTTTTTTAAAAAAATATTTTTATTTTTTATTTTAATAATTAATTAATGAATTTTTTATTATTTTATTTTTATTTTTTATTTTAATAATTAATTAATGAATTTTTATTATTTTATTTTTTGGTTTAAACATCAAACACAAATCTCACTATGGTGGACTTAGGATTACAGGAATTGGATCCGATAAATTTGTTGAATAAGATC
>WRNS01000176.1 GCA_009776495.1 Methanobrevibacter sp.
ATTAAAAATTCTTCCTTAAATAAAGATTTAAATCTGTAAATTTAATAATATATTGTTAATTTTATTTTAAATCATATTTAATTAATATTATATCAGATAAATTAATAAAAAATCAAATTATAAACAATATTAAAATAATCTGACTTAATTTAAATAAAAATCAAATGAATGAAAATATTCATTTAATTCTAAATAATGTGTGAAATAATATTAGACATCCCTATCAAACCTTACAACACCTGCAGCAAAGAAAACAATTAAAAATGCTGAAAGAACAACTATATCTATCCAAATATCTCCTATTCCAAATCCTTTAAGCATTACTCCTCTCATCGCATCATTTAAATATGTTAGAGGACATAAATAAGCTATTTTCTGGAATATCCATGGCATTGTTTCAATAGGATAAAATACTCCTGATACAAACATCATAGGCATTGTAAATGGCATTACCATTTGAGTATAATCTTCCTGAGTAGCAGCTGTAGCAGAAATCATCATTCCAAAGCCAACAAAACATAAAGCTCCTAGGAAAAGTAGTCCAATAGCTAAGAAAATATTNCCATGTATGGTTATTCCAAATAATANCATTGCTGCAACTAAAAGTATCATAGCTCTTGCCATTTCAATTACCAACTTTGAAATTATCTTACCTCCAACCACAGTAGANACACTTGTAGGAGTCATAAATAACCTAGCTAATTCTCCAGTTTCTCTTTCTCCAGCTATTGATTGACCCATNCCCATCATACAAGACATCATAACAGTCATAGCTAAAACAGCAGGAACTAAAAAGTCAATATATTCAATGTTTCCATAAATTCTATTTACTTGTAAATTAATAGAATTTACGATTCCAGTTACACTTGAAGAAATACTCATTAATTGAGAACTTGAAGATAATTCATTTGTTGCTTCATCTTCTTCTAATCCATTTCCACTAGTTGAATCAGTTAGATTATTTATATCACTGGAAGCAGAACTAAGACTATCAATACTAGCAGAAGAGCTTTGAACTTGTAAACTAGCTAATTTTTCAGCACCTAAAAGAGCACTTAACTGAGAAAATACTCCTTGAGTAGCTGGAACAAGAATCTGCGCTGCCATTTGATCGGATGAATCTAAATACAGCACAACCATTTTACTTTGATTGGTCGACATATCCTCATAATTTGGAGGAAGTATTATTGCAGCCTTAACTTGACCTGAATTAACCATTTCCTTAGCTGCGTTTACATCGGTTGTAATATTTTTAACCTGAAAAATAGACATATCTTTAATCGCCATTAGTGTTGAATCAGTAAAGTTTCCATGACTTTGTTCTACAACTACAATAGGCACATCTTCAATAGATCCTCCCATTCCATAACCAAATAGAGTTATCATTATTATTGGAAACAGCATTAAGGATATTAATCGTGGCTTATGGCGCCATAATGACAATAAATCCTTTTTTAACATCCACGCTATTTTTTTACCTTCTATCATCATATCCACCTTGATTATTTTTATTAGCTAATAAAAATAAATTAATTATACTTCTTTAATATATGATTCATCAACAGTCTTTTTTCGAGTTAACTCTACAAAAACATCTTCGAGTGAAGGATCTTTTGTATTTATAGAGGTTATAACTCCATTATTTTTAACAATTGACCGTATAACATTGTTGACACCATCTTCTATAAACTTATCAACATCAACTGTCAATCTCCCATTATCATTAACCTTTACATTGTAAACAATATCGAGTTTTTTAACTTCTTCAACCATTTCATCATCTAAATTATTAATCATTATACTAAGTTCTTTGGATTTATTTAATATATTAGTTAGTTCACGAGAACTTTTTAAATCATCCTCACCAAGACCTAATTGAGTCTTTGGAGATGTTTTCTCCAGTTCCTGAGGAATTTTTGTGGAACTAGGTTTTTGAGATAATAAGTCCCGTTCTTTTTCCTTTATTAAATTATCTTTTAATCCTTGTGGAGTATTAAAAGCTACTAATTTTCCTAAATCAACAATTCCAACCTTTTCACAAAGCAAATCAACTTCATACATATCATGAGAACACAAAACTATTGTATGGCCATTATCGTTAAGTTCAGTTATTAAGTCCCATAAAACCATTTTTGTAGTAGGATCCAATCCAATTGTAGGTTCATCTAAAAATAAAATATCTGGTCTGTGTATTAAACTAGCTACAACTGAAACTTTCTGTTTTTGACCTCCAGACATCTGTTTGATTAACTTATTTTCAGCATACTTAATATCAACTAATTCCATTAAATCATTCATTCGTTCTTCTTTTTCATCTTCAGGAATGCCATAGTAATCAGCACATAGCTCAACATTTTCTCTGGCTGTTAAATCCTTGTAAAGACTAACTAGTTGAGGCACCATTCCAATCTTTTGCCTTACTTCATTAGGATCCGTATTTATATCATATCCACCAACTTTAGCTGTTCCTGATGTGGGTTTTATTAAGCAGGTTAACATCTTTATTGTGGTGGTTTTTCCTGCTCCATTTGGACCTAAAAACCCAAAAATACTCTTATTTTTCACTTTCATATCAAGTGTATCAACAGCTGTAAAGTCACCAAAACTCTTGGTAAGATTTGATGTTTCAATCGCATACTTCATCTATTCACCTTCATTATCAAAGAGTATTAAATAATTTGAATTATTCATTTAAATCTAGTTTAACAATCATATATTTTCATTATTATCATGAAAAGTTATTATCATTACTACCATGAAAAGTTATTATCATGAAAAAAATAATAAAAAATAATAAAATATTCTTTAAAATCATGATTTAATAAAAATAATAAAAAATTTAGATTATTTTAAATCTTCACCTACTATTACATCTTCCCAAAAATCTTTAATGATTGGAGGGAGATTATTTTTAGGCTTTTTCCTAATAATATCTATTGTATTTTTACCTTTTTCTGTGATTTCATAATATTTAACTTTTCTTTTTCCTTGAAGTTCCATATCTCCTTCAATCAATCCTTTTTTTTCCAATTCTTGTAAAATAGGGTATATTCGATTAGAACCAGGCCCAAGAAAACCTTTTTTCTTTATATCCTCATTATGTCCTTTTTTTATTTTTTTTATTATTTCATATCCATGAATTCTTTCTTTGGAGATAATCCATAAAATTATGAGTTTTAAAAACCCATTCATTAAATTAACAATTAAAGGAACATCATAATCAGAATCACCTAAGTGATGATCTTTTTTGCAATATTTGCCTATTTTTTCATCATGCATGAATATAAATCCCTCCCAAATGATTTGAAAAGGTTCAAATCTGTAAATTTAAGAAAATATTATTTAAATTGAAATAAAAAACAATGAAAATAGAAAAAATCAAAAAATAGCTAAATAAATAAAATATATTAATTAACTGGCAAATAATTAAATATATATAAAAATTTAATTAATATTCCAAAAGAAAATATAAAAAAATATTTTAGCTATTAAATTCAAAATATGATATATCAATTTTTTGATATATCAATTAAATAGGTATTTTTTTATATATAAAGTTTTCCTTAAAAATCATTATTTAATAAA
>WRNS01000177.1 GCA_009776495.1 Methanobrevibacter sp.
TAATTTTCTTTAAATAGATTAATATAATTTTTTATTTTATAAATATTATGATTTTTTTAAAAAGAATATTAATTTATTTTCTTATTATGAAAAAACTTCTTTTTCCAAGTTGTAACATTGAAAGTTTTTGAAAAATAAATTAGCTATTTAAATAATTTTGAGCTAAAATAGCCGTTCCAATAGCTGGTGCAACAACACATTCCTCATCAGATAAAAATTCATTCATTGATTTAACCTTTAAGTTGAGATTTTGAGCTGCGACACTAACTAAAATATCTTTTCCTAATCCTGTAGCTATAACTAAATCTAAATTTTCTCTTTTTGAAACTAAATTTATGCCTTCACTAATTTGCTGAACTTGTTTTTTATAAATTTCCTGACATATCTTATTTAAATCTTGGGAGGATAAAATATCTAAATCTGCGCATAAAACTCTCGAAATTCTTCGTCTAGATTCTTCAATAGATTTTCCACATCCATCAGGAGTATCACAACTATATTCATCCATAGTTATTTTACCTAAAACATTGTAAACATCTGCACTTGTTGCGAAAAGTTCAGAAGATATTTTATAATTGTTTCCATCTAAGGAGATTTCATCCACAAATGTCGAGATGTTGGTTCTAAGTGTACCAGTGTATACAAGCTCTCCAGTAGCTAATCTCATCATATCCGATCTCCCTTTAGCACATTCATGCCCATTTTTAACTGGAATGATATCTGTTGTAGTGCTTCCAGTATCCACAAAAATGCAATCTTTAGCTATTTTACCTGCAATTTGAGAAGTAGCTATCCAATTAGCAGCTGCCACATCAAGTGGATTTTTTTTTAAATTTTCATAGGATAAAACTCCATTAACTCCTATGAATGCTAATGGAACAGAGAAATTATCATTAACTTCTTTAGCTATTTCTAAAACACCTTCTTTTTTGGTTTTATAAGCATCTACAAGCTCAGCAGTCATTGATATTCCCACTGCATCGATAGAATCTAAATTTGTTATATTATCTATTAAGTTTAATAAAGTATCTCCTAAATCATTTTTATTAGTCCACATAGGAAGGTATTTAAAATCAGTAGCTATATTAATGATTTCACCTTTCTTATCAAAATCAACTATTGCTAAATCTGTGTTTGCTCCACCAATGTCGAAACCAGCTATTCTCATTTTAAAACCTCAATAAATCTTAAATTAAAATCAAATATAATCTAAACTAATTTATTATTATTATTAAATATATGTAATATTATAAAAAATCAATATATTAAATTTATATTATTTATACTTGTTAAACATATTTGATTTCTTATTCAAAATTAAATTATCATATAATTTAAATTTCTAAATCATATAATTTCAATTTCTAAATCATCACCATTTTTAATAAACTTCACTGTATCATCAAATTTTATTTTATTTNCGATNTTGAATCAATAGCTATTTTTTTATCAATGATTTCAATTATTGACTTTCCAATGTTAAAGTTAGCTATCTTTTTAAGACCAACATAAGGTGTGGTAAATCTTGAATTGATTTCTATAAAATAAACTTCCTCATGTATAATTAAATCTACTCCAACAAATCCTTTTATACCATCAATTGATTCTATAGATTTTTTAGCTATTTCAAATGCTATTTCTTTTGCAGGATGTTTATAAGGAAGTTCACCACCAAGGTAACTGTAATGATCCTTATCTAATAAAATGTTTTGCTTGTTTAAACTAATAGGGATAGCTACGTTTCCATCACTAATTAGACTAACACTTACAACATCACCTTCAATAAATTCCTGAATTAAAATACTTGAACCCACTGGAAAAACATTTTGTAAATTTTTAAAGTCTTGAGGGCTGGAAATAATCTTTGTATCTTGACAATCTACTCCATAAACAGGTTTAGCTATTAATTTAAAAGTTTTATGTAAATCATCCTCAAGTAACTTAGTTTCCTCCAGGTTAAAAAAATCTATTAGCTTTTGAGTAGCTATTTCCCATTGAAATTCCTCATCAATGGTAAATTTCAATGTTTTAGGTTGTTTTATTATGTCCTCAAAATGATTATATGTTTTAAACTTATCAGAACACAATAAAGTAGCTAAAGTATTTGAGGTATATAATTTGACATTATTTTTCTCAATTATATCTGTTAGCTTATGTAAAATCATATCTTCCTCTGAAGAAATGAATAAACAGCTTGTAAAATTAGTTACATTATCCTCTAACCATTTTTGTAAATTTTCTTCTATGACTATTGGTGTTAGATTTGTATGGCTATCAGCAATGTATTCAAACTTTTTTGAAAGTAAACAATGAACATTGAAATCTTTTAAATCATCTAAAAGAGAATTGATCATAGCTACTGCTTCTGAAATTATTTTTGGATCATCCACTCCCGAAGCAGTGTAGTATTCAAATACTAAAATAGAATCCTCTTCTTTAATATTAGAGTTGTTCATGAAAATTTCCTTTCTGAAAATCATTATTTACAATGGGTGCTCGAATTATATTAATTGGGAAAAATAAGTGTTATATATTTAAATTAGTTATTAAGATTTAAATTAGTTTTTAAGATTTTATATTTGTTTTTAAGATTTTGAATTTGTTTTTAAGATTTTATATTTGTTTTTAAGGTTTTAAATAAATGATATTAGTTAATACCAAACATCTTTTAAGCCTAATCCATAAGCTATAATGTTTGTAAGAAGATGTAAAATTAAAGTTATTATTACTGTAATTACTATAGTGGTTAAAGATATTTTCACAACAAATGAAGCTAAAATCAATGCTCCCACAATAAAATCTAATTGATCAAGTAGTGGAGCTGGTCTGCCTCTATCAACATTCAAACGCCTTTTAATAAAGCTACCTGCCGCATCACCGAGTAAAGCTCCAAATGCTAATAAAAATCCTAATATAAATCCATAGAATATATCTCCACTGATTATTCCTTGAGCAATCCCAACAAGAACCCCAGCTATTGTCCCAAAAATAAAACCTTTCCAAGTTACTCCATCGCCAATTATTCTTCTTTTATCGAAGAAGTTTTTTTTCATATCTATTGGAGTTTTACCCCCAAATGCAAGACCACTTAAATTTGCAATATAAGCGGGTAAAATGAAGTAGATAACATTGAAACAAATTATTAAAAAATTAGTACTCTCTATATTCATTATTTTCCTCTAAGAAACTTTATCACATACTCATAGCTACTGAACCTAATTTTTATAAATTTATTATCAGAACAAATTTTATTTATTACATAAGTATAGCTAATATTTTTACAATTTTAATAGTATCCTTTATTTTTATAAAGTTATTATAATGACATTAATTAAGATTAAATAAATGTAGTAATAAATTTTTTTATTTGATTAAAAACATTTTAATTTTTTTTTTTAAATATATATTTAAATAATTCATTTTTTTTTAATTTAATTTTTTCATTTTTTTACTTTTTTTAAATTTATTTTTTAATAATTCATTTTTTTAAAATAAATTTTTTAATAATTAATTTTCTTTTTTTATTATTATATCCATTCTTCCATTCTTTTGAAATGATTTAGTAAGTATTTTTGTTTTATCTT
>WRNS01000178.1 GCA_009776495.1 Methanobrevibacter sp.
AAAAAATAATTAAAAAAAATATTAAACCTAATAAAAATTTCTTTTTTAAAAAAAATAATTAAAAAAAATATTAAACCTTATAAAAATTTCTTTTTTAAAAAAAAATAATTAAAAAAAAATAATTAAGAAAAAAGAACTTGAAAAAGCTTTTAAAAATAAAAAATATTAAATAAATAATAGGAATAATTTACTTTTAATATGAAATAATAGCTAAACACTAGCTAAAATTATATTACATTGAAGATTAGCTTTATTTCGTTTTATACATAATGTTTCATTCTCAATAACAGCAACATCACCTATGTCAACATTATCTTCCTTTTCAATGAACATTATTACATTTTCACCAGGTTTTGCAAGTTGTTTCCAGTTTGTATCGAAGGCTTGAACATTAGAATTTAAAGAAACATGTAAAATTTTGTCATTAATTTTGACTACTTTCCCTATTTCACCTTTATTTATTATTTTAGTTGCCATTTGAATAGATTCAGATTGAGCCAAAAGATCTTCAGTTAATTTTGCTCTAAATTTATTTAAAAGTTTAATATCTCTTTCAATAGTTTCATCTAAATGATTTTGAGCTTCATTATTAGTGAAAGTTGGATTTTTTATCATAACATCGTATTTTTTTCCTATGGACGGTGTTTGCTTTGAAATTTCTTTTAAAATATTTTCAAAAACCTCACCCATGTATTTTAAACTAAACTTAGCTTTCCACATTTTATCCAATAATTCATTAGCTAATGACTTTGTAATTTTGTTTCCAAAAAGAATTATAGCTGTGTCTCCTTTATCAGAATTTGTAATATCTGACCCTAACAACTCAATAATTTGGTAACCATTGGTTGTTCCATAAATACGCCTCCTATTGATTTTGAAGGTAGTTTTTGAACTTACTTCACCCACGATTACATCATCGATATTTCTTAATTTATTTGAATCCTCAGAAATTTTAATAACTATATCTAACTCTGATGCCCTATTATACAATTCATCATCTGATTTAATAGCTCCAGAATAAATTTCATTTTCTAATTCTTCACGTTTTTCTTTATCTCCAAAATAAGCTATTTTTCTTTTGTCACTTGCCATTACACATCCTTTTTTTCCAACATAAGCTATAATCAAACTCATAATTTGCACCATCTATTAAAAAATTATTTTGTAAAATTAAAAATATGATAATTTAGTTTTAATAATCAATTATCTATTTCTGTAATTAATATTTTTTTAGATTATATTTAAATTTATGAAGTAGATTATATTAAAATTTATGAAGATTAGTTGTTATTTAAAAAAAAAATTAAGATATACTATTTTAACTATTTTAAATTTAATAAAAAATATATAAAAATTAATAAAAAATTTAGTAAAAATAGTTTTTCTATTTTAAAATTTAATATTACAAAAATATTTAATATATAATTTACAATATATTACATTATACATAGAAAATAGGATATAAATGGTGAAGATATGTCAAAAACAATTGAAAATTTAGCTAGTGCGTTCATAGGTGAAAGTCAAGCTAGAAATAGGTATACTTTTTACAGTAAACAAGCGAAAAAAGAGGGATATGAGCAAATAGCTGAAATATTCATTAAAACTGCAGATAATGAAAGAGAACATGCGAAATGGCTCTTTAGACTTATCAATGAAATTAAAGAAAATGATGATGCAATCATCACAGAAGCTGAAGCCCCGACAATCTTAAAAGACACAAAAGCTAATTTGAAAGCAGCTATTGCTGGAGAACATTTTGAACATAGTGAAATGTATCCTGAATTTGCAAAAACAGCCGAAGAAGAAGGTTACTCTGAAATAGCTAAAAGGTTAATAGCTATTGGAGAAGCAGAAGTACATCATGAAAAAAGATTTAAAATGTTGCTTAAAACGGTTGAAGAAGGAACAGTTTCTAAAAAAGACAAACCAATGGAATGGATGTGCCGTAAATGTGGACGTGTAGAACTTGCTAAGGAAGCTCCTCAAATATGCCCAGCATGTGACCATCCAGCTAAATACTTTGAAATAATATGTGACGAATATTAAAAATAAATGCTTTAAAATAAAAACTTTGAAATAATTTAGAACTAAAATTAAAATTAAATGTTTTTAAATAAATAGAGGTGATTTAATGACTAAAATTAATGAGATATATAGATGTAATATTTGTGGGAATATGGTTGAAATTATAAAAGCAGGTGCTGGTGAATCATTAGTTTGCTGTAATCAAGAAATGGAACTCTTAGAAGAAAGACAACTTGATGTTGGAACTGAAAAACATATCCCTATTATTGAAAAAGATGGAGATAAAATCATAGTTAAAGTTGGAGAAGTCCCTCATCCAATGGAAGAAGAACATTATATTTGTTTTGTAGAATTAATTGTTGGAGATAAAATATACCGCAAAACTTTAAAACCTGGTGAAGAACCAAAAGCAGTCTTTGAAGTTTGCACAGACACTGATAATTTAAGAGCTCGTGAATACTGTAGTGTTCATGGACTATGGCCATCTTAATTAATTTTATTTTTATTTTTTAATTTTTTTCTTTTTTTCTCATTTTTATTTTTTAAAACATGCTAATAACTTTAATGAATTTAAAATATAATTATTATAAATAATAAGATATTTAAAATCATTTAACTTTAAATGAATTTAAAATATAATGAATTTAAAATATAATTATTATAAATAATAAGATATTTAGAATTATTTTAATGTTTCATGAATTTTTACTGCTAATTTATTCAATTTAAGTTGATTTTATGAAATCTGCTGTACTTTTTTCTGGGGGAAAAGATAGTGTAATGGCACTATATAAAGCTCTTGAAAAAGGAGATGAAGTAGCTTATCTCCTTTCTATGATATCGGAAAATAATGAATCCTATATGTTTCATGTTCCTAATATTCATATAACAGATTTAATAGCTGAAGCTATCGATATTCCACTCATTAAAGGGCATAGTAAAGGAGAAAAAGAAGAGGAACTGGATGATCTCGAAAATCAACTATTAATTCTCAAACAGAATAATGTAGAAGCTATTTATAATGGAGCTATATCTTCTAAATATCAAAAAACAAGAATAGATTCTATATGCAACAAAATCGGTTTAAAATCAATAGCTCCTCTCTGGAATATATCTGAAGAAGAGTACATGAATGAAATTATAAAATTAGGATTTAAGATTATTATTTCTGGAGTTTCTGCAGAAGGCTTAGACGAATCATGGCTTGGTCGAACAATTGATAAAATAGCTATGGAAGAGCTGAAAACCATTCATGAAAAGTATGGAATTAATTTAAGCTTCGAAGGAGGGGAAGCTGAAACATTAGCTATTGATGGACCAATATTTAAAAAAAGAATTAAAATTATTTCGGCTGAAAATCAGTGGAACTTTGATAATGGAATATTTAATATTAAAGAAGCTATTTTAGAAGATAAATTATAAAAAAATAAATTTATATTTAAAAAAAAAAAAATCTTTTTAAAAATTAATAAAAAAATTATTCTCTTTTTAAAAAAAAAAAACTATCATAAAAAATAAAAAAAGAAAAAAACAAAAAAATACTATTTTT
>WRNS01000179.1 GCA_009776495.1 Methanobrevibacter sp.
ATAATTCAAAATTTAATGTTTAAAATAATATAAATATTTTATTAATTATTCTTTTTAATATTTAAGCAAAAATAATAATTGGAAGTATTGAAAAATAAAAATGTAAAATAAAAAAAAAGATTTTTATTATAATCTTTATAAGATATAATTTTTTCGCCATGAAAGAAATAAAAATTATAAAAAATCAAGATTATAATATTTAAAATTTTGTTTGGATTAATTAGAAGTTATGATTCTAAGTTTTTCAGGTCTTTTAACAATATTATTTGTTTTAAAAGCTACTATGTTTTTTACTCCTTTAGATGAGGAAATATCAACTAATCTTTGACTTATTACTCCGTCGAAAATAACTGCATATGCATCTTCATTGGCATTTTTAAGTTCGTCATAAAGTTTTTCTACTTTAACTTCTTTTAAAATGTTTAAAGCGTCATCTAAGATTTCTCCAGTTCCACTTCCTTCCAAATCATTGAAAATATTTTTCATTAAAGTAACCTTGTCCTCTACTTTAGGTTGGACTTTAGGCTTGATATTGTTAAAAATCTGTTCTACTGGAGCTTTATCTCTAAGAGCAATCATTATCTCGTCTTTTTCAAGATCTTCAACTTCTTTACCTCTTGGAGCTCTAGTTACATAATCTACTTCTCCAACCTGTAGAAGCTCTTTTAATATTAGTTCTCCTCCACGATCTCCATCAACAAACGCGGTTACTGTCTTTTCTTTTGTCATTTCAGCTACACTTTGAGGAATATTAACTCCTTCAACAGCTACTGCATTTTTGATTCCATATTTCAATAGATTGAGAACATCGGATCTACCTTCAACCACAAGAATAGCATCAGAGGTGTGAACACTTGGTCCTGCAGGAAGTCTTTCTGCACCGAACTCTGAGATTTCATGAATTCGCATGGCTTCTTTAACTTCTTCAATCATTTTAATACTTTCAGGAGTAACTGTATCCATCATTCCTTTGTAAATTTCTTTAGCACGATTTACTACTTGTTCTCTTTTGACAGCTCTAACATCTTCGACTTTTAAAACTTTAATATATGCCTCACAAGGTCCTACTCTGTTGATAGTTTCAAGTGATGCTGCTAAAATAGCTGTTTCAATTCGATCCAAACTAGAAGGAATGACAATCTCACCTTTTGAACGTCCACCATTTGAGGTAATTTCAACTTTGATTCTACCTATTCTTCCAGTTTTTTGAAGTTCTCTTAAATCTAAGTCATTGCTTAAAAGTCCTTCTGTCTGACCAAATACAGCCCCAACAACATCAGGCTTTTCAACTATTCCGTTTGCATTTATTTGAGCGTGAATAAGATATTTTGTTGTAGTCAACTCTTCTCCTTTTCCCATGTTAAGCCTCCATAAAATTTAGATACTTTCAGGGCTAATTTACTTATCTGTGCATGGTTAATCCTTAGTTATTAATCATTAGCTTCAAACGTGGCGGATTAAAGGTATGAAAGATTAGTTCATCACAGATGCAAATGATATTGCATAAATTATACTCATAATGATAATAACATTGCTGATGAAAAATTATTTAATCATATTTCAATGAATTGAAAGTTTTGTGATTAAATTCTATAATCCTTTAATTGATTAAAGTTATTTTTATAGATTTGTAGTCTAATTTCTTTAATGGTTGATTAAAGTTTTTTTATAGATTTATCATTTCATCTACAATGACAATCCTTAATAGAAAAAAAGAGTTTTATTAATTCCTTTGAGACCATAAATTAATTTTTTTTGCAATGTAGTATTTTTTAATATTTTTTTAAATTTGAAGACTCAAAGGTCGTTTAGAAACCAATTAATATTGATGTAAAAAATTTGGTTGATTTTAAAATAATTGTTAAAAACCAACTTTACTGTTTATAATTTTAATTTTGAATTATTCATTTAATAAATGATTTTTTATTAATAAAATGATTTTTGATAATTTATAAATAGCTAATTACTATTTTTTTAGCTTTTAATTACTTCCTTTAGTAATTTTCTAAAGTGTATTTAATTTCAACAACTTTAACATGATATTTTTTTAATCATATTATTCATAAGGATGTGTTTCACCTTAAAAATGATAACTAGGTAACACTCCTCATATAAACAGTTTTTCATTACATAAATACATAATAAAATAATTTTATATTTTTTTAATTATTTTAAATTGGATTCATTTGTAAATATTTGAATAAATATAATTTAATAATAATTTTAAAACTCTTTTGAGCATTTAATGATTGTAATAGTATCCAGGTAAATTATATATACTTACTAGTATATATAATTGCATAAGTTTAGTTAACATCAAAACTATTATTTTTAATAAAAAATCCTACTATAAGTAGCTATTTTCTTTGTTTTATTCTTTAATTCAAAGTTTTTTTGATTTTACTATTGTAATCTTATTTTTAACTAAAAATTTTTAAGAAAATTATATAAAATAATATAAAATAATGTTTTTTAATGTAGATTGAATATATCGAATATTTCAAATCAAGAAATAGATAAAATGAATATTTGATAATCAAAAATTGAATAAACTGAATAATTAATAAGGTAAAACAATATAAGATGAATATTTAGCTATAAAAAATAGGATAAGATAAATATTTAATAATTTATAAATAATTGTAATTTTTTATTTTAAAATAAATAGTAATGAGGTTTCCTTGTAAAAACATTTGTGAAGTTTAAGTTTTAGGTGTTTTCATGTCCAAAATAACTACTAATTCATTTTTAAAAGGTTGGAATCAAAATAAAATCATTAAAGAAATTGATAAAGCTAACACTAATCAATTAAACTTTGAAAAAGAAGATTTTAACATAAAAAATCTCAATATTCAGGATGATTCAATCCAAAACCATCTTCTCAAAAAATTATTGGATTCTACTGCATCTTGTCAAATTTCCGATGCATTAAATAATTTAACAGGAAGAAATGGGGTTTTAAAGAATATTAAATCAATTAACAACAAAAAAACTTATGGTAGGATCATAACGGTTAAAACCGACAGTGATGATTGGGGAACTTCTTTATTAGGGATTGATAAAGCTAAAAAAGGAGAAATACTCTTTATATTATCTTTAGGAGAATCTTCAGCTATTTGGGGCGAACTAACTTCGCAATGTTCAAAAGAAAAAGGATTATCTGGAACGGTAATTTGTGGAGCTACTCGGGACATTGATTTTTTAGTTGATTTTGACTATCCTGTGTTTGCAAGTGAAATTGTTCCTAACGCTGGAAAACCTTTGGGTTTAGGGATAGTTAACCCAGAACTAGAACTAGAAAAAGTAAAAATCAAACCAGGAGATTTTTTATTCGCCGATATGAGTGGTTGTGTACTAGTTCCTCAAGAGCTATTTTCAGATGTTATTATGGAAACATTGAAAATAAAGCTGAAAGAATCTGAAATTGTTTCTAAGATTAAAAAAGGCAAATCTTTATCTGAAATTTTAAATTTAAGGTAAAATTTTGATTTTAAATAATTATTATTCTATACATTTTTTCACTGATTTATTTCAAAAATTCTTAAATCAATATAATTGTAATAATAAAAAG
>WRNS01000180.1 GCA_009776495.1 Methanobrevibacter sp.
TTAAATTTTCTATATTTTTTTATATTATATTAAACTTTTTTTATTCTATTTATTAAAAATCCTTTAAAATTAGGATTATTTTTTGGTTATTTTTTACCTTAAAATAATCTTAATTAAAAAAATACTTTTTTTAACATTCCAAAAAAATTATTAAAAAATACTTTTTTAAATCTTTTAAAAATAATCTTAATTAAAAAAATACTTTTTTTTACATTCCAAAAAATTTTATTTAAAAATACTTTTTCTAACCTTTAAAAATAATCTTAATTAAAAAAATACTTTTTTTTACATTCCAAAAAATTTTATTTAAAAATACTTTTTCTAACCTTTAAAAATAATCTTAATTAAAATTACTATTTTAACCTTTAACATGATTTTATTCAGTAATATTTAAGTATAATATTAACAGATACCATAATTGAATAAGCGTTTAATAAAAAGATAAAATTATCTTCAAAATGTGAAAATAGTAACAGTCCATTATGATTTGTAAATTTATGGATTAATAAAAGATTATACTATGATTATAGAGATTATTTGTAAAAAATCAATATTTTTTAATAGAATATATTTAAATATCTGTTAAAAATGGAGAAAATGACTAAAAAGTGAAAAATCTGATAATGGTGAAAAAATGGTTAAACTTAGAAATTTTAGAATATTAAAAATATTACTATTAATTTTATTCGTGGCTACATCTTCTTCTTTTTTAATAAAAGAAAGTTATGCTGAGGAAAGTGAAGTTTTAAGATTAATCAATAAAGAAAGAGCTGCCAATTCTCTTCAACCATTAAAAATAGATAAAGAATTAACACTTGTGGCAAAAATTAGATGTGAAGAAATTAAAACACATTTTAGCCATACAAGACCTGATGGCAGTCGTGGATTAAATATTTCAACAAAGGTCAAAGGTGAAAACATAGCAGCTGGACATAAAACACCTAAAGAAGTAGTGTCAGCTTGGATGAAATCTCCATCACACAGAAAAAATATATTACATCCACATTTTACAACTATAGGAATTAGCCACAAAAAAACAGGAACTGGGCATAAATACTATTGGGTAAAGCTATTTGGAACTGCGAAAGTTAAGAAAATTAAACTTGAAAAAGTAAAAAATCTAAAAACAAAAAGCAAAAAAAATCAGATAACTTTGATGTGGAAAAAACAACGCCCATCAATAGCTACAGGTTATGAAATATTTGTATACAATCCTAAAGCTAAAAATTACAAATTATTTAAAAAAATAACTAATTATAATACAAATAACTTGATAATAGTTGGATTAGAAAGTTCAACAACATATCAATACAGAATAAGATCTTATAAAGTAATTAATAAAATAGTATACCATGGATCTTCTTCAACAATAATTACAAGAACAAAATAATAAGATAAGACCTAATTGAAAAGACCTGAGTGAAAACGCAAACTTAATTAAGTAAAAGCTACATTTTCACAGGAGCTCTTACACCTAAGATATCCAAAGCATTTTTAATTGTTATTCGTGTTTTATCAACAAGGAATAACCTAGCCGATTCTACTTCACATCCAATAACTGGTTGTGATTTGTAAAATTTGTTAAAGCTATTTGCAAGATCTTGAAGATATTGAGCAATCGGATGAACTCTCATGATATTAGCTGAATCTTCTACAGAAAGAGGAAACTTAGCTATTGTTCTAATTAAATCAATTTCCATGTCATTTAAAATCCAATTATCTTCAATATCCTCAATAGCTATATTTAACTTATTATCTTTAAAGTGACCTGATTTTTCAAGTAGTTTACATGCTCTAGCATGAGCATACTGAATAGAGGCACAGCCTCTTTCAAAACTTAAAGCTTCATCCCATTTAAAAGTTATGTGTTTTTCTGGAGAAAGTCTTGAAATATAATATCTAATAGCTCCAATACCAATTTCTTCAGCTATTTTTCCAAGTTCTAGTGAATCTAAATCTTTTCTTCTTTCCTTTAACTCATGGGTAGCTCTTAAAATAGCTTCCTCAATCAATTCGTCAACTGAAATAAAAACTCCTTTTCTAGTTGACATTGAACCTTCNGGNAGTGTGATAAATTCATAAAATATAACTTCAGGAGCCAAATNANNTAATAATTCTAAAGCTACACTTATTTGTTCAATAGCTAACTTATGATCAGAACCTAAAATATCAAGAACTACATCNCCTTGCCTAGACTTTTCCATATGGTAAGCTAAGTCTCTAGTAGAATAAAGTGAAGTTCCATCTGATCGCCTTAAAACAAGTTCTTTTTCAATTCCAAATTTTTCTAAGTTAAGTTGTAAGACTTCTTCTTCAGAAGTATATCCTGTAGCTTTTAAACCCTCCACAACTTTGTCTACTTCACCACTTCTTACAAATTGTCCTTCCCATATGAAATCATCATGTTCAATATTGAGTTTAGCTAATGTTTCCATTGTACCTAAAAGACAGGAATCAACGGCTTTTTCAAATATTTTATTAAGATTTGGATTTTCTCCCTTTTCATATTCTTTAATTAAGCTATCAACTTCTCTATTTAATGATTCATCTTCTTTTAGTTTTTCATTAACCTTAAAATAAAGTTTACCTATTAGATGATCGATTTTATATTCAAAACCTTTTTTAATATTCTCATCAACATTTTGATTAACAATATTCTCATCAGTGTTTGGATTAAATTTATTCACATCAACATTTTGATTAACAATATTCTCAACTGTTTTTGAATCATTATTCTTGCTTAATATTCTATCGATGTTCCCCTCGATATTATTGTTGTAGCTATCATTATTGTTACTGTTGTTATAATATGTTTTAGTTAATTCATCATCAATTTTTAATCCAAGCTTTTCCATTCCAAAAACAACCATAGCTATTTGACGACCCATATCATTCACATAATATTGTGTATGAACATCATTTCCTGCTTTAGAAAGAAGTCTTTTTAATGAATCACCAATGATTGCATTTCTTATATGGCCAATGTGTAAAGGTCCATTTGGATTAGCTGAAGTGTGCTCTAATACAATCTTTTTATCAGTCCTTTTTAGCTGACCATAGCTATCATCCACTGTTTCAATCAGTTTTTTTGAGAATAAATCATAATTTATAAAAAAATTAATATATGGACCTTTTGATTCTACCCTTTCAAAAAGATTTGAAATTTCTATTTTCTCCATTATTTCACCGGTGATATCCATCGGTGATTTTTTTAATTGTTTAGCTAATTGAAAAGAAATAGTAGTAGCTAAATCACCCATTTTAGGATTTGGAGGAAATTCTAAATGTATTTTTTTTGGAATTTCATAGTTTAGCTGTTCAAGAGCATTTTTTAAGGAATTTAAAGCATCATTTTTCATTTCTAAGTACATGAATTCACCATATATAAAAAAAATTAGTTGAAATAAAGTTATAATTTAAGATATTACTAAATCTATAAGTACTTTGTTATTGATACAAATAAAATTTATTCATATTTTTAAAAAAAATTATTATCATTATAAAGTTTTATTTGAAAATGAAATGAATAATTCATTTTTTCAATCATTAAAAAAAAGAATAAAAAAATAT
>WRNS01000181.1 GCA_009776495.1 Methanobrevibacter sp.
AAGTTTTTTTTTTTAAGTTTTTTTTTTTTTTTAATTACTATAAATTTATAAGTTGAATATTTACTTTAACTATTTTTTAATATTATTCAACTAATATAACGAGAAGAACTTTGTGGTTTTTTAATTTTTTGCCTTTTTGATTGTAAAATTTAAATATATAGAAAAATAATATTATCATATTATGTTATAAATAGCTATTAAACTAAAATTTTTAAAAAAGTTTAATCATGGCTAATGTACATGTGATTTAATATAATTAAAAATGATTAAATGATTTTGAGGTAAAATTATGCTAAGTGTTAATAAAGAAGCAAAGAAAACTGTGGATTTAATGATTGAAAATGCAGACGAACTTAACATAGCTGTTTCCAAGCTAAATAATGGTGCAACCATTATTGATTGTGGTGTGGATGTTACTGGTAGCTTGAAAGCAGGTGAATACTATACAAAAGTTTGTCTTGGAGGATTAGCTGAGGTAGGTATTTCGATTCCAGGAGATTTATCTGAAAGTTTTGCATTGCCATCAGTAAAAATTAAAACAGATTTCCCATCTATTTCAACTCTTGGTGCTCAAAAAGCTGGCTGGTCTGTTTCTGTTGGAGATTTTTTTGCATTAGGTTCTGGTCCAGCAAGGGCATTAGCTAAAAAACCAGCTGAAACTTATGAAGAGATAGGTTACGAAGATGATGCAGATATAGCTATATTAACTTTAGAATCTGATAATTTGCCAGGAGAAGATGTTGCAGAAGCTATAGCTAATGATTCTGGCGTGAATGTAGCTAATGTATATTTACTTGTTGCTCCTACTTCCTCTCTTGTTGGTTCTATTCAAATCTCAGGAAGAGTTGTAGAAAATGGAACATATAAAATGTTAGAAGCTCTTGATTTTGACGTTACCAAGGTTAAATACGCTGCAGGCATAGCTCCAATAGCTCCAATCGATCCAGATGGTTTAAAAGCTATGGGTAAGACAAATGATGCGGTTTTATTCGGTGGAAGAACTTATTATTACATTGAATCAGATGAAAATGATGATATTAAATCTTTAGCTGAAAAATTACCTTCATCTGCAGCTGATGGATATGGGAAACCTTTCTTCGATGTATTTAAAGAAGCAGAATTTGATTTCTATAAAATAGATAAAGGAATGTTTGCACCTGCAGAAGTTGTTATAAATGATTTACGTACTGGCGAAATCTTCCGTGCAGGATATGTAAATGTGGATCTTTTGAAAAAATCTTTTGGATTATGAGAACTCACTAATATAATTAAATAAAATTTTAATTATTTTAATTGATTTTTAAAATAATTATTTTAAACCATTTAAAAATTTAATAAAATCATTTATTGAAATAAATCAAAAAAATTAGAAATAATCATTTATTGAAAGAAAAATAAAAAAATTAGAAATAATAATTAGGATTAAAAAATAATAAATTTCTAAACTAATAATAAATCAATTTCTAAACAAATAAACAATAAACTTCAACATCAATCAAGTGCTAATCTTCTTATCATTGATTTTATTGAATTTTATTATCTTAATCTATTATTCAACTTTACTTTTATTTTAGCTAATTTTTTTTATAATTATTCATTTTTTAGCTAATTTTAAGTTTAAGTATATTTATTCTAATCCTTTAAGGTGGAAAAATGGGATCATCAAGCAGGGAAGAACAAACACCCGAAGAAAAACTAGTAGATGACTTAGTTGGAATAGGGATGCAAATTGAAGGGAAAGTTAGAGATGATGCTCCATTAGACAGACAACGTGAGATTAAAACTATTGTTAAAAAATCTTGGGTAAATGGTGCCACATGTGAAGAAATAGAAAGAACTTACCATGAAAACATTAAGAAGTCTATTGATTTAGAAGAAAAAGGTGTTGAAGATATTAATTTTTCTAAAAAGTTTTCTGATTTTGGAAAAATCTCAAAAGAAAAGTTTCAAAAGATAGATTTTAATTTCATTCCAAAAAAAGGGTTTAAAAAAATCAACCTAAATTTTATTTCAAATACTAATTTAAAAAACAATGTGTTAAATTGGTGGAAAGATCGAAAAATATTTGAAAATGTCCAAAAACCTAAAAATGATTATTCTAACCTTGTTTTAAATAAAAAAAATACTGGTTCTTTAAAAAATACTTCAAGTAAAGAGAATGGTAGATTTTCTAATGTGCCTTCTAGTAAAGAGGGAGATAGGTTTTCTAATTTGGGTTCTACTAAAGTGAAAGATAGGTTTTCTAATTTGCCTTCTAGTAAAGAGGAGGATAGGTTTTCTAATTTGCCTTCTAGTAAAGAGGAGGATAGGTTTTCTAATTTGCCTTCTAGTAAAGAAGGGGATAGGTTTTCTAATTTGCCTTCTAATAAAGAGAATAATAAATTTCCCGATTCAAGTTCAAATAAACTAAGTAATAATTCTTTCAATGATGCAATAAATAATAAATTTCGAAAATCTGAAAATAATAATTCTTTCAATGATGCAATAAATAATAAATTTCGAAAACCTGAAAACCATGAAAATAAAGCTTCGGACTCTAAATCTTTCATAGATTTTGATGAGGAAAGATACAGACAGGAAAGTATGAAAGAAAATTTGGTTGAGGAACTAGTTGGAATAGGTTCTTCAATTGGGAAAGAGTTGAACTCTTTAAATATTCTGGATATATATAAATTTGCAATTAAAAGTGCCGTTCAATCTGTGTGGAAAGAAGGAAGATCTATTGAAGATATTCAAAAAACCTATGATGCTTTAGCTACTAAACATTTACAGGATAAGGAAGAGTTAGAAAAGCAAAAATCTCTAAAAATAGAATTAGATGAACTTAAAAAGGAATCATTAATCAAAAAAGAAGTAGAAAAAAATAAATTGAAATTTGAAGGATATTTTCAAGAAATAAAAAAAGATTTTCCAAGTTCTGATAAGGAATTTTTTTGTACTTCAATTCTTGAAGATAATACGGTTCTTATAGAGAAAAAGAAGCCACTCAGTAAAACTTTATGCGGTGAAAACAAGATATTATACTTAGATATTTTATCAGCTGTTTATGAAAAGGAAAATCCCCAATATGATTATGTTCAAATATATACTACTGGATTTATATTTAAATTAATTAATAAGAATAGAGATAATAGTTTAAAAGACTTTTACGATAAATTAATGGAAAAAATCAATAAAGAAAAAACATTTAATGTAAAAAAAATAAAAAAAGATGAAGAATCATCATATTCTACAGCTGATGAATTGATGAAATGGCACCAATTAAAAGAAAAAGGGATAATAACCCAAGAAGAATTTGAAAATGAGAAGGATAAACTTTTATAACATATTTCAATAAATTTAAATTATTTTTTCTTTTCAAGTTTATTTATTTTTTTTTAATTTTTTATTTTTTTTTTTTTAAAAAAATATTTTATTAATTATTAATTTAATTTTTTTTAAAATATTTGTACTAATTTTTAGTTTTTTTTATAAATAATTATTAAGTGGGGATAAACATGATTTTTAAAGATGAAATTACAATAAACTCATCGAAAAAAACAGAAATAATAGATATCACATCAAAA
>WRNS01000182.1 GCA_009776495.1 Methanobrevibacter sp.
TAGAAAAATTAATTTTTTTTATTTATTTATTTATTTGTATAAATTTAAAAAGATAATGAATCATGTTTAATTTTTTTCATGGATGGATTTAATGAAGGATTATGAAACATTTTCTAACTTTAAAGTTCCAAAGAGTTCTAGAATAATCTTACGGTTAGATGGGCGTAGATTCCATAATTTATCTTTGAAGTTAAATTTTGAAAAACCTTATGATATTCATTTTTATAAATCAATGATTGAAGTAGCTAAGGATATATTCAGAGAGTTTTCACCATTATTTATTTATACTTTTTCAGATGAAATTAATATTCTTTTATCCGAAATTCCTTTTTCTCGTAGGATTGAGAAATTGAACTCTGTTTTTCCAAGTTTAGCTTCAAGTTCATTGACTTTACAATTAAAAAAAAATTTTAATAAGAAAAATCATAATTCTGATTTCTCAGACTTTTTAATATCTTTTGATTCTCGAATTATTCCCGTAGCTATTGAAGATGTTTATAGCTATTTTAAATGGAGACAAGATGAATCTTGGAGAAATTTTGTCAATAGCTATGGATACTGGGTTTTGAGAGAAAATTTGTCAAAAGAGGAAGCTAGTGAGAAATTGAATGGTTTAAAATCATCGGATATCCATGAGTATTTATACTCTAAAAAAGGAATTAATTTAAATGAAATGCCTACCTGGCAAAAAAGAGGAGTGGCACTATATAAAAAGAAAAAAACCATAAAAGGAATTAATCCTATCACTAAAAAAGAAGAGTCTTCATTTAGAAATTTTTTATATGTGGATGATGAATTAAATATCTTCGATGAAGATTTTTTTAAAAATTTAGCTATTATTTAACATTAGTAATTTTAACTATAGAAATTGGCATTAATAACTTTAACAATAGAAATTAACATTAATAACTTTAACAATAGAAATTTTCTTTTTTTCTTTTTTTTTAAATTCTATTTTAAAAATCATTTGCTTTTTAAAAAAATAAGTTTAATATAATCTAAATTAATATAATTTATAATATAATTATTTTTTTTCTACTTTATTATTATAATTTTTCTACTTTAATATTATAATAATAATTATAATAATTATTTATAAATTAATATAACTTATTATAAATTATTATTAATTATTTTTATATGTTAAGGAGAATGAGCATGGAGGATGATGGACATGGATTTTGATAAGTTGCTTTCAAAGATTTTTAATACTGATAAATATCATTTTGAGGAAGTTCACATTGATCAAGAAGTAATAGATTCTATTATTTATTATGCTCAAAATGCGGATCCCTTTGAATTTTTTGCTCTTTTCGATGGTTCTATTAAGAAAAAAATTCTTCATATTGATGATTTATTATTTTTGCCAGGTGAAACTTCGGGGGAAGGAGCAGTTATAAAAACTGGAATGCTTCCTTTAATGAAAAGTAATTGGGGTTCTGTTCATAGCCACCCTGGACCAACCGCACTTCCATCTGGAACTGATTTAACTACTTTTGCAAAAATGGGTCTATTTCACATGATAATTTGCAGACCTTATGATCAAAATTGTATTTTAGCATATAATAGATATGGGGAATTCACTGAATATAAGATTATTTGAGTAAAATTCAAGGAAGAATCGAATTCGCTGAATGTAAGATTATTTGAGTAAAATTCAAGGAAGAATACTTTGGAAATTAAATTCAAAGAATCAACTAATCATACTAATCATGTTATTAAGTTGATTTATGATTGTTATCTAAGTTTTAATCCAACAGCATCTAAAACATTGTCTAAATTCTTCACTTCTTCTATAACATCCTCAGGTACTTTTTGATCAACTGTTAAAATCATTATAGCTTTTCCGCCAGCTGCTTCCCTTCCAACCTGCATTATGCCAATATTTATGTTTCTTTCGCCAAGTTTTGTTCCAATAGCTCCTATAGCCCCTGGAATGTCACGATATTTAGCTATGAACATATGACCTTCTGGTTTAACATCAACCCAATAATCATTGATTTTAATTATTGTTGGCTCATGTAAATCGGTTCCTTCCACAGAAAATTCATCATTTTCACTAATTCCTTTAATCTTGATTAAAGAATCATAACCTTTAGCATCAGATGTTTTACCTTCTGTNATACTTATTCCNCGTTCTTTAGCTATTGTTGGAGCATTNATCATATTAATTGGATCATTTAAAACAGGATTAAGAACTCCTTGAAGAATTGTTCTGGTTAAAATGTCTTGATTTGGAGTTTCTCCAAGTTCACCACAATAAACAATTTCTAATTCCTTAATCTGGCCTGTAATGGATTGGGCAATAAAACTTCCTAATTTTTTACTTAAGGTTAAATAAGGTTTAATCTCTTCATATGTCTTGGAGTCTACTACTGGCATATTTAATACATTTTTAGGAGTTCCTCCTTCAAATACTCTGATTACTTCATTAGCTACAATAATAGCTGCATCTCTTTGAGCTTCTTTTGTTGAAGCTGCGATATGGGGAGTACAGACAATATTATCTAATTTGAGTAGCTTACTGTTTTCAGGAGGTTCATTTTCATATACATCAAGAGCTGCTCCACCTAGATTATTGTTAGATAATCCTTCATAAAGTGCATCTTCGTCAATTATCCCTCCTCTTGCACAATTGATAATAAAAGCACCATTTTTCATTATTTTTATCTCTTTTGTTGAGATTAAATGTTTTGTTTCTTCGGTTAAAGGAACATGAATCGTAATAAAATCGGCTTTTTCAAGTACAGTTTCAAGGTCCGCTAGTTGAACTCCCATTTGCTTAGCTACTTCCTTGGGTAAGTATGGATCATATACTATTGTGTCCATTTCAAAAGCTTTGCACCGACTTACTACTTGAGAACCGATTCTTCCCATTCCTACAACACCAAGGGTCTTGTTTTTTAACTCAACACCCATGAATCTTTTCTTTTCCCATTTATTTTCCTTTACAGATTTATCAGCAATAGCTATTTTCCTAGCTACAGATAACATAAGACCTAAAGTATGTTCAGCNACAGTTATTGATGTAGATTCTGGAGCATTTACAACCATTACTCCTTTTTCAGTAGCTGCTTCGATATCTACATTATCTACTCCAACACCAGCTCTAGCTATGATTTTAAGGTTTTTCCCCTTTTCAATTACATCTCTTGTGACCTTTGTCCTACTTCTTACAATTATNCCATCATATTCTTCTATTGTATTAAGCAATTCTTCAGGGGTTATGCTAGTNTCAACTACAACATCTGCTACTTCTTTTAAATTNTCAATACCTTGCTCATTTATTGTATCTGCAACAATTACTTTCATGTCTTCACCCATAGGAATTATTCAACTGATAATAGCTAATTGAAAATAAATTATTTTATATAATTATTAGAAAGCTAATAATTTTTTTAAAAACTTCAGTCTTAGTAAAAAATTCATAGATATATAGTATTAAATAATATCAAAACTTAATTAATATTTAATTACCTTAACTACAATTTTATTTTTAATTAAGATAGTTATAATTAATTATAATTTTAATTATTTTTAATTAAGTTAGTTATAATTAATT
>WRNS01000183.1 GCA_009776495.1 Methanobrevibacter sp.
CCAGCATTAAGTCCTATGATTTGTGATTTTAAGCTTATCCAAGCATTTTTTCCATCTTTTTTATTTTCAATACCTGGTTTAATCTCAATATTTTCTCCCATTTTTAAGGTTCCTTGAACCAATGTTCCACCAATTACTCCTCCTTTAATATCTTCTGGATGAGAACCTGGTTTATTTATATCAAAAGATCTAGCTACATGCATTTTTGGAGGTTTATCAGAATCTCTATTAGGTGTTTTAATTTTTTTATCAATAGCATCGATTAAAATATCCACGTTAGCTCCTTGTTGAGCTGACACTGGAATTATAGGAGCTTCCTCCGCACAAGTACCTTTGACAAATTCTTTAATTTCATTATAGCTTTCAATAGCTCTTTCTTTAGAAACAATATCAATTTTATTTTGAACTACAATAACGTCAGTCACACCTATAACATCTAAAGCCATGAGGTGTTCCTTTGTTTGAGGTTGAGGACAATGTTCGTTTGCAGCTATTACTAAAACTGCACCATCCATAATTGCTGCACCAGACAACATAGTAGCCATCAAAGTTTCGTGACCTGGAGCATCCACAAAAGACACTTTACGCAGTAATTCCGTATCTTTTCCACAATGTTCACAAGTTAATGCTGTAGTATAACATAAAGGCTCAGCACATTCATTACATTTTCTAAATTCAATATCAGCATATCCTAAGCGAATAGAAATGCCTCTTTTAGTTTCTTCGCTGTGAGTATCTGTCCAAACACCGGATAATGCTTTGGTGAGTGTGGTTTTACCATGGTCGACATGACCCACTAGCCCTATGTTAACATCAGACTGTACTTTCACAAATTACACCTAATTTTTCGATTATTCATGAAATATTATAAATTTATAATTATTATCCTATCATATTATATATTTAATATAATTTATTTTATAATTATTTATAAAAATTTTATATTATTTAAAATTTTAGAAAATCTATGATACTCTAACATTGAAAAATCAAAGATTTTCAAATTTTAAAATCAAAGATTCTTATTTTATGAGTAAAAAATGAAATTTTTAATATTTTTAAATATCATCCAGTTTAAAGAGAGTAATTTAAATAAAATTTAATATTTATTCCTCTTCTTTTTCAGTGCTTAAAATATCGGCTATAGGTCTATTACCCTCGTTTGTTACTATAGTATTAATTTGAACTATATCTTCAGAAATAATACTGCTCCTAACAGTTTTTCTTCTTTTAATCCCTTTAGATTTAGGATTATATCCTACTCCACCGGATAAAAGACTTTTAATTCTTCTTTGGCCACTAATGTCTTTTCTCATTGGAAAACCATTTTTATCACTTCCACCAGTGATTTGAAGTGTGTATCCATCTAAGCCAACTAATTTTCCATCAAAATCTTCGCCTATAGCTAAACCTATAAATTGTCGATTTAATTCATTGTCAGTTTCCAGTTGATATGATGTTTCTTTTTGGGAAACAATTACTTTAAATACCAAAAAATTCCTCCTATATTACTTATTAACTCAAATTATTAAGTCTTAAAAAAAATACAAAAATAATTATAAATAATAATTATTATTTGTATTTTTTAAGTTATTATTATAAATAATAAATTATTCAAATAAACCAAAAGAACCCCATTCAGGGTCTTTCTTTCTCTTTATATTAATTACTTCATTAAGAGTTTCAAACTCATCTTCAGTTAATTTATCTTTAAATTCACGTTCTATAATTTTATAATGTTTTTCAGGAATATCCACAAAAAGAGTGTCACCTTCTTCAAAAAATTTACCTACAACTCCATCTTTAATAGCCATTGCAATTTTTTGTCCTTTTGATATTGAAGCTAAGTTATCACCTTTGTCTTGCATACTTTCTACTGTCCCAACAATATCACCATTGGAATTCATTAGAGAATAGTTCTGTTTGATAGTTCCACTTAATACTTCAATTCCAGCTATAGCTGGTTTACTCTGCCTGAAGATTAACTTAGGAATTATCATAATCTTAGCAGGTTCAATAATAGAATCAAGCCAAAGCTTTTTTTGTTCTTCTTCTTTTTCTTTTACCCACTTTTCATAATCTTCTGTTATTTGGTATATAACATTGCCTGAAAATAATTTAATATTAGAAGAAGTTAATTCTTCTTCAGCGTGTGGATGAACTTTTACATTGAATGCTATTATCACTCCATGACTAGGATCCTCTTGTTGAACTATAGAAGCAGTAATAACATCTTTTCGAGAAACATCACCTATTTCTGCAGTTTTAATTGGAATATTCATATTTTTTAAAAGTGTTACAAGAGCTTCTAAGGAACCTAAAGTATCAGCCTTAGCCATTACTCCATTATCATTAGTATGTATTGTGATATTCTCAATTTCTTTTAAAATTTCATCTTTGACATTATGATTATCATTGGTAACTCTCAAGGGAGAACCAGATATAACATTATCAAGGTTAGGGGCGGCAATTTTAATACCCGCAGCAGCTACAACTTCATCTACATTTTCAAACTTTTTTTTAGAATCTCTCATTTCTTCAAGGGGTAAAGGTTTCAAAATAGATCTTACTTTCGTAGTTAAAACATCATCTGGAATCATTAACACAATTTCATCATTTTGCTTAAGTACTCCATCATAAATAATTGTATCTACAGTTACACCCAATCCAATTTCTTCTTTAACCTCTAAGATTGTTCCTTTTGCAGGAGAATCCTGGAAAATTTCAAGTTGTTTAGTTAAATATTCTTGTGCCAAACCTAATAACATAGCTAACAACTCAATAATTCCTTCTCCAGTTTTTGCACATATTGGGATAATACTTACCTGACTTGCAAAATCGCTTACTCGATCAAACCGTTCAGATTGAAAACCTTCTTTATGGAGAATGCCTACTATTTCATAAATATGTTTGTCTAGTGATTGTTGGGTACTAAAAGCTTGTTTAGAAAATGTTTCAGAAAATGAAGAATATTCATTTGATTCCCAACCATATATCTTATCTATTTTATTTGCAGCTATGATGAATGGAGTTTTATACATTTTTAATATATTTAAAGCTTCATATGTTTGAGGTTTAAATCCTTCATTTATATCTACAATTAAAATAGCTAAATCTGCGAGAGCTCCTCCACGTTTTCGTAAGCTAGTAAAAGCTTCGTGACCTGGAGTATCGATGAAAAATAAACCAGGAATCGTATCTTTTATAGTTAATTTAGATATGAATTCACCACAGATATTTTCTATTGTTTTGATAGGTATTTCTGTAGCTCCAATATGCTGAGTAATGCCTCCAGCTTCTTTAGAAGCTATTGTACTGCCTCTTATAAAATCTAGTAGACTTGTTTTTCCATGATCTACATGACCTAAAACAGATACAATAGGGGATCTAATTTTCATAATTTCTCCATAAATAGATTACTAGATTATGTTTTATGTGACATAAGTAAAATGAAATAATATTTACAAAAATAATCACATATTAAAAAATTATTAATTTGTTGAAATAATAGAATTATAAATTATTCACATTTTAAAAAAATATTTATTATTAATTTTATT
>WRNS01000184.1 GCA_009776495.1 Methanobrevibacter sp.
TTGACCTTTTTTTATAAAAATTTGTTTTTAATATAAATTATAATTTTTAATATAAATTATAATAATTATTATGATATTTAGTATTATAAACTTATCTTAATTAATCTTTAAGTGATTCATACTAATCTTATTGCAGAGATTATATTTTTCAAATTTTTTAAAATAAATAATATATATTTTTAGCAGACAATAAATGGTTTGTGCATAATTGGTATATTAATATATATCCTAAGATTAATCAATGAAATAATAGTTTTTACATCTGTTTTAGGTCAAAATTTATTTTTCCACTAATGGCAGCTCTTGCAATAGATATTCCATTTGCACCAGCAGTAATCATTGCATCAACGTCTTCTAAACTTGTGATTGAATTATTTCCAATTAAAAAAGCATTGGTATGTCTAGCTATTTTTGAAATAATATCTAAATCTGCATAGTTAAACCTGGGTTTCATCGCATCCACGTGGAGAAAATCAACAGATAAACTATCCAATATCTTAGCTATTTTTAAAGTGTTTATATCATTTACATTAGCTCTTATCTTCACAGAAATTTGGGATTTAGATTTTTTCACAATATTTTTAATGAAGTCTATTAAAAAGTCAATATCTTCTAGCATTGATTGTCCACAACCAATATCTAAGATTTCTTTTTGTCTACAATGACAATTTACTTCCACCACATCTAATGATTTGATTTTACTAATTTCAATAATAGGATCTGGAGAAATAGCTCTTAAATTAGCAGAAACTTTCACAGGGTAATTACTTTTAATTAACTTAGTTTCTTTTTCGATGATGTTTATTAAATTGTCTTCAGCTATGTCAAATTCACTTCGACCTCTATTTAATATTTCTCTTCCAGCAGCAATTGTTTTTGAGTCTGTATTGTATCCACCTAGAGTAACCATATCAAAACCATAGGGAATTAGTTTCATTGCAAATTTCGCATTTGTTATTCCAGCCATTGGTGCAAGAACTTTAATGGATTCATCTCCTTAAAAAGCTTAATAATTTATAAAAAAAATAGATTTAATTGAGAAATAAAAAATTAAATTTAAAAAAAATTTCAATAAAGAAGTTCATGGTGATTAAGTTCAGAATTATTGAGTTTTAGTTTTAGAATTTTAAAAAATTTAAGAATTAGTAAATAAATTAGTGCGGGTCTAGTCCATTTTTTCTAAAACATAGACTAATTTGTCTGTAGTGCCCTTTCTTATTTCTTCCAATCCTAAATCAGCCATGTAAGCAGCATCTTCAGCATTTTTTCCCCTGCCAACCCCTGCTTTTAAAGCTATTCCTATTTCATCATCAATTTCTTCAAGTAGTTTAAGTAACTCTTTAGCACCTAATTCATTACAAGGAGACATAAAGTTATCTCCTCCAATAAAAAACAATAAAGCTCCTTCATCGATTAGTTTAGTCATCAAATAATGTTGTGCACGATTCACAAGGAAATTTGTATCATATGCAGGGATTATATCTGTTAAAGACTCTGTAACACCATTAATGTCAATATGGGCTATTTGAACAAAACTGTCTTTTTCTTCTACTAAATGGTCAATAGCTAATATTTCACGGCGATCTTCAGACTGAGCTCCTCCTTTAATTTGTAAAGATTCAGTAGCTATTTTTTGAGCATCATAAGGAGTTTTTGCAGAACCTACTCCCATACTAATGGTTATAGGGTATCTGTTTCTAATTGATCTCTGTATTCTGCGGTGGTCTTCTTCATTAATTCCATTTGTAATTGCAAGCATGTTATCAAACCTTGTAAAGAAAACAAGTCCCTTTTTCATTGAAAATTGTCTTTGTATGTCTGCATATAACTCTGCTTGTAGAATTTGAAGATCTGACTCGTTTCGAGGATTTGGAGTAACTGTCCAAGGTCCATAGTTATCAATTTGTATAAGGGTCATCTGTATCATATTACTTCACCTAAAACAATTTTAGCTAACATCTTTTTATCATGAATATTTTTCATTTTAGTTTTTGTTATAGTAACATCTTTTATTAGTTTTTCTATTTTATCCTTTAAGTTTTCATCCATTTCATCAATGATGAATTTATCTAAAAATCCTTTATACATTGATGCAACACTTAAAGATGAAACTTCGTGAGAAAATGCTTTCATAAACTTTCCTGCAGGACCGCTAACAGCAGAACCTCCAATTATTGGAGAAATAGCTACACAATAGCTATTTTTCAGAGCTTTTTCAACTCCATTCATGGAAGTTATGGGTAATATTGAGGTTATTGGATTAGAAGGTCCAATAATCACCATATCAGATTTTTCTATTATTTCTATAACTTCAGGAGAAGGATTTACCTTAGTATATTTTATATCTAATACTTCTGGTTTTGATTGTTTTTTTATTAAAAAATCATGAAAACTTAGTTTCCCACAATCAGTATAAACGTTTATTTCGGAATGTTCATCACTCATTGGAATAACTTTTGATTCAATATTCATCCTTCTTCTTTGAATATCCACAACTTCACTTAAGCTATGTTTTTCCATTAAAAGAGTTTTTTGAATCTTAATACTTCGATCTTTATCTCCTATCCTAAGTAATTCAGGACAATTTAATTCTTTAAGAAATTCATTTGTGAAGAAAGTGTCATCTTTAATTCCATACCATGTTTCATCATTTATAATGTCTGCAAGAGTGTATAAAACAGTATCAATATCTGCAGCAACATAAACTCCTGAAAAATAATCATTTTCAACAGTATTGACAATAATATTCATTTTAGAAGGTTCATAAACTTCTTTTATCCCTTGAATTAATTTAGGAGTACCAGTGCCTCCAGAAAGTATAGTAATCAAATTAAAAACCTTAACAATTTTTTTTATTATTTTTTTATATATTTACATTTTTATTTTCTAAAAACATCGAATTCTTTTGGTCTAAGTAGTTTAATTATACTATCTTTTTGGTTTTTCAAATGATTGAAACTTGAAAAGCCTCGAATAATAACTACAGGAATTCCTTCATTGGCTTGACCCATTAAAAGAGAGGCAGCACTAGCTAATTCATCAGCAGTAGCTATTTCTGTTGTTTGAAGTTCTCTCCCATATAAATCTTTTTCTCCTGCTCTTTCCCAAAGGGGAGATATTCCAGAACAACCTATAGCTACTCCAACAGCCCCATTTCTGAATGGCCTACCTTGGGTATCAGTTATAATGACGGCTAATTCTTTTGAACAATGATTTTCAAGTGTTTTCCTGATTTCATAGGCAGATTTATCAGAATCTTTGGGCATAGGTGTAGCTAAGCCTTCATCAACATTTGATTCATCTATTCCAGCATTTGCACACACGAACCCATGTTTTGTTTCACTTATAATAAAATCAGGACCAATAGCTATTATTTCATTTGATTCGGTTAGTATAATCTCAACTAAGGCAGGATCTTTTCCTGTTTTTTTAGCTATTGAAATAGCTTTTTTGCTTGGATTTGTAGCTTTTAAGTTGATAATATTTCCTTCAGACTTTGAAATCAATGTTTCAGCTATTAAAATAATATCTTGATTTTCAAGANTTATATCTTGTTTTTT
>WRNS01000185.1 GCA_009776495.1 Methanobrevibacter sp.
TTTAAAAAATAATTAAATTAAAAAATTATAATATTATCTTAAATAAATAATTTTTGAAAATATTTTTAAAATAATAAATTTTTTTATATATTATTTTATTAGATATTCATAAATAAATTTTTTTCAATATTATTTGATTTTATAATAACTATGTAACTATCCATTTTACTCCTAAGAAATCATCTGCAAGTACAGTTGTATATATTATAACTATTAACTATTCATTGCACCCTAATGAATTAATAATATAATATTTCACAAATGATTTTCTTGCAAAGGGGATATCCAAAGGTTTTTTTAGTATTAATTACATAATTATATTAATTATATATTCCACTTCTGGATATTTAACTAAATTGTTGCAGAAAAATATATTAATTTTATTACTCAGTTGAAAATGATATTTCAAAGGGGAAAAAAAAGGGATAATATGTTTAAATATAGAAATAGAACTATTAACTTCTCAGTGACTGTAATTATCTTGTTTTTGATAGCTATTTTTTGTTTGTCAATGATAAGTAATTCATATGGAACAGAAATCAAAGATAATTCTAGTAATAATCAATTAGATGATGATACTATTGTTGTTGTGAATGGAACTCCTAGTTCATATATAAAAAATGTTAATAATTCTTCAAAAAATGTTGTTTTAAGTGTTGAACTTTCTCCAGCAAATGATCCTCATATTGATAAAGTTAGACAAATTTGGGTTGAAATAAAACTTAGATATAAAGAAGATAACAGTCCTATTCCTTATGAAAAAATATATATGAAAGTCGGTAATGAAACAATCAGTTTAAAAACAAATAAGAATGGTAACATTGATAATTACATATATAAATCACTGCGTTCTGGAAAAAAGAATTTCACTTTTATATTTAAAGCTTCTAAATTTTTAAAAAATGGGACAAATATTTATTTACATCCAGTTAAAGTTAAATCAAGTTACCAATTAGCTAAAGGTGAAAATTATTATAGTGATGTGGATTATAACTGGAAAATTCTTGAAAGTAAAAAGTATAAAGTATTATCCGTATCAGTAGCAAACTTTGGTTTGGGAAAAATTTCTCGAACTTATACAATTAACTTAAACAAATATAAAAAATTGAAAAAACTGAAAGTGAGTTCTTTTAAACATAGTAAAAGTACAGTAGAGTACAACAAACGAACAAAAATTTTTAAAATTCATTTTAATCTCCCACGATACAAATCAGAAAAGAGTATTGGAAGATTGAAGATATATCTAAAAAATAAAAGTTGATTAATTGACAACTAAAGAACTAAACATCTCCTAGATTTATTTATGCATCCCAATAAATAAAAAAATAAATAAAAAAGTTAAAAAAATCTATAGGTGTCTTACTGTATTCATAATAACTCAAAAACATGTGAAATCAAAGATTAAGAGTTGCGATACTGGCTGATTTCCCAGCTAAGTAACCAGTTGAAAAAGCTATTTGTAAATTATATCCTCCAGTAGGACCGAATGGTTCTAATAATTCTCCTGCAAAATATAAACCATTAGCTAATTTTGATTCCATAGTTTTTGAATTTATTTCACCAACACTTACTCCTCCACAGGTTATCATAGCTATTTCTTTAGGCATTAAACCATTTATTTCAATAGCTAAATTTTTTAAGTTAGCTATTATCTTATTTTTATCATTTTTCCTCATATTACTTAGTGTAACATTACCATCAACACTAACTAAATTCAAAAAGAATTCTATGAATCTATTTTTCAAATAAAACTTCAAATAATTTTTAATCATGGTTTTTCCATATTTTTGCAAATCTTTAGCTATTTTCTGTCTTAACTCTTCTTGGGAAATATCAGGAATAAAATCTATGAAAATAAAATCATTAAAATCATTTATATCATTATTCAAATTATTATAAATATGATCTTTATTTAAATCATAATTATTATTATAATTATTAGATTGAATTATATCTTCAATAATAAAATTACTTAAATCTAAAATTCCAGGACCAGAAAGACCAAAGTGAGTGATTAAAACATTTCCTCTAATTTTAATAGTATCATTTTTACTTTTTAAGCTATTATTATTATTATTATTAGAATTATTATTATTATTAGAATTATTTTTTTCTTTATTGGAATTCTTCTTTAGTTTAAATGAACTATTTTTTTCTTTATACGAAATTTCAACATCTTCTAATGTGATTCCAGATAACTTTTTTAAATTTTCATCTTTAACCTTAAGAGGGATAAGTCCAGGTTTTATAGTAGCTATTGAATGACCAAAGTCAAAAGCTACTTTGTACCCATCACCACATGAACCTGTTTGAGGATAAGAAATTCCACCTGTAGCTAAAATGATTTTTTCTGAGCAAATCTTTATTTTACTTGTGTTTATTTCAAATAAACCATTTTTCAAATTAGCTACTGATTTTACTGGATGATTTAATAAGACATCTATTTTTAACTCTTTTAAATAATCTTTTAAAATATTTAAAACAGAATTAGAATCATCAGTAATTGGAAAATATCTTCCATTTTCTTCCTTAAATTCAAGACCTTTCTCTTTAAAAATAGCTAATAATTGATCATTATTCAATGAATAAAAGGAGTGTTTTAGGAAATTTTTGTCTTTAAGTTTGTCCAGTTGATTCTTTATCGAAGAGGCATTAGCTATGTTACATCGTCCTCCACCAGTTAAAACTAGTTTTTTTCCTAAGCTATCGGTTTTTTCAATTAATACAATATTTGATTTTTTATTTAAGTATTTTCCAGTAGCTATTGCTGCCATCATCCCTGCTGGACCTCCTCCAACAACAGCTACTTTATAATCTTTCATGATAATAATATTATCAATCAATTAAAAATAATTATTTATTTAAAAAGAATTTTCAAATTAAATAAAAGTATAAAAAAAATTTTAATATAAATAAAAGTAAAAAAATTAATAAAATCATGGGAAAAAAAACATAAGTTCATACGAATTTTACAGAAAGTATTATATAAAATAAAAAACATAATGTTATTACTGAATTTTTAAATATAATTTCATTATAAAATTGATTATATTAATAAATTTAATAGAATTCAACTGTTTTTTCACAAAATCATATAATAGTTGAAATCAAATTTCGAGAAAAAATAAACAATGCTTTAATAAAAAGGGATAACATGAGCATTATAATGGATAAAATAGATCCAAATCTATTAAAAACTCTTAGTAAAATAGCTAAAAAAGAAAATAAAACAGAAACAAGAGTTTTAGAAGATATGATAAAAAAAGGCATTGAAACAAGCCAAAAGGAAACTTTAGAAGAAAAAATAAAAAAATTTTCAGATACATCTGAAAAAATAATAATCCAAAAGCCTAGAAAAAGTGGGAAATCCTTGAGCACTAAAGAGATTATAGGTTTATTTGAAGCAAAAGAATCTTTTGACAGTGTAAAAGAGATAAAAAAGATGGAAAGAGGTTAACATTTGATTTTCATTGACACTAATTATATAGTAGGGTTATTTGTTAAAAACGATCAATGGCATGAAAAAGCAAAAGAGAAAGAACATTATACTCATAATAA
>WRNS01000186.1 GCA_009776495.1 Methanobrevibacter sp.
CCCCTTTTTTTTTTTTTTTTTTTTTTTAAGTCATTTATAAAATTTTTTTTAAAGTCATTTATAAAATCTATAGCTATTTTTTTAAATAAACAATTAATAGAATTCTAAAAAAGTAACTTATCATATTTTTAATAGTAATTAAACAAAGTTTTTAATTAATCTTAAAAAATATTTAATACTTAATTTAATTGTTAAAAAAATATTTATCTATAAATTATAATAGTTATTATCATAGAACTTATTATAGTTATTATTATAGAACTTATTATAGAAGATATTAATAGAGGTATTACATTTATTATATAACTATCCTAGTTACTATTAGAAGGTATTGGATTTTTTAAGGAGATAATCCATGGAAAAAATTAATAATGTTATTTGTATAGAAGGATTTGGAGCGGATTCCAACTGTTATTTAGTTGATGAAATTATCATTGACACAGGAGTAGGGATGGATAAAAATTATTTACACCTTAAAATCAAAGAAAGTGGTTTAGATCCTGATGACATTTCTATGATAGTTAACACCCATTGTCATTTTGATCATGCTGGAGGGAATTATCTTTTTCCAAAAGCAAAGGTAGCTATTCATGAAAANGATGCGAAATACATTGAAAATGAGAATGATCCAATGACTGCNGGATTCATGTTTGGTAAATCTCTAGAAAGGAATGATGTTAATATAAAACTTAAAGAAGGAGATAAAATAGCTAATTTTGAAGTATTACACACGCCAGGTCATACTCCAGGTGGTATTTCTTTGTGGGATGGTGAGGTATTAATATCAGGAGACACAGTTTTTGCAAATGGAGGTTTCGGAAGATTGGATATTGGAGGGAATCTTGAAGAGATGAATGATTCTTTTAAAAAGCTTCAAAAACTAGATGTGGAATATTTACTTCCAGGTCATGGGCCATGGACAGACCAAGGAAAAATGCATATAGAATTAGCTTCACGGATGTTTTCAAGCTATTAATTAAAAAAATGTTTCATTATTTCTTAAAAATTTTTGTAACTTTTTTAATGGATTTTCTCTTAACTAGAATTGATATTTTATCTCCCATGTTTAATTCCATATCTCCCTTTGGTATTTTAAGCTGATTATCTTGATATGTAGCTATTATTATATATTCATCTGTTGGTGAAACTTCTGAAATTTTTTTGCCTATAATTTTTTCATTAGATATTTCCATATCGAGGATTTCTGAATCGCCTTTTCCAAATGCTGATAAATCAGCTACATTTGGGCAGGTGATGATTTTTTGAAGGAAACGTGCAGCTGTAATTTCTGGACTTATAACATTATCTATTCCAATTTTTTTAAATGCATTTTCATGATCCGGATTACTAACACGTGCAATTAGCTTTGGCATCTCATAATCTTTAACTAGAACACAGGATAACAAGTTGACTTCATCGTTACCAGTAGCTGCCACAAAAAAATCAGCATCTTGTACATTAGCTTCTTCTAAAGTTTTTGTTTCGGTACCATTTCCACATATAACTAGTGCATCTAGTTCTGTAGCTGCAGCATCACATAAATTTCCCCTGTTTTCTATAAGAGTAATGTCATGTCCATGAGCGATTAAAAAATTTGCAAGAGCAAGCCCAACACGACCTCCGCCAAGTATTACAACATACATTTTTCCACCTACTAAACTTATCAACAATACATGAATAATTTAATTTTGCCTCGAAATTACTCAATTATATAGAAACAATAATTGTATTAATAATTTAAGTTGTGTATTCATACTAAATTTAAAAAAAATAACAATCATGAATAATTAAAGTATTGAGTTTCAAATACTAAGTTCTAATAAATTAAGAATAGAGAGTTTCAAATACTAAGTTCTAGAAAATCTACAATAAATAATTAGTTTTGAGAACATTTTATTTAAATCTAGGAGAATTGGATAAATTTTTTTATAATATTTAAATTTAATTGTTAGATTTTTATATTAATAAACTTTTCTAGAAGCTACCTTTTGAAAACTTCGAAGAAACTTTTTATTATAACCAAAACTGGGATAATTTCTAATCTACCAATCCACATGTTGAATATCATGGTTATTTTTATTATTGGTCCTAAACTAGGAGAAGTTATACCTGTACTAAGTCCTACATTTCCTTGAATAGAAACTATTTCAAATAGAGAGTTCATTGGATTGTACCCATAGAAAACTAATACTAACCATCCGATTAAGATGAATATTAAATATAATGAAACATAAGAACTAGCTTCTCTAATTTCATCTTCTCTCATTATATGATCAGAAATTTTCATGGAGACCACTCTTCCCTTTGGAGAGATAATATTGATTATATTAAGGTAAATTCCTTTTAAAATAGCAATTACTCTTACTAATTTAACAGCTCCAACGGTTGAACCTGCGGATCCTCCGATAAACATTAACACAATAATGATAATTTTCATAAATGGTGACCACAGTGCTGTTTGTGCACTGCTATTGATATTTGCTCCAGTTGTTGTTATAGCTGAAATAACATGATATATTATATCCATGGGCATCATATTTGTGGCCAAATAAATTAATAAAAATGATACTCCAATTAAAAATATCATAGCTTTAAATTGCATATCTTTAAAAATAGCTACTCCTTTAGTTTTAATGGCTTTATAATGTAATAAAAAGCTTGTTGCCCCCAATATCATCAAAAACAAAGATATAAGATAATAAATGTTATTATTATAATATCCCATATTTAAATTTTTAATAGACATCCCAGCAGTAGCTATTGCTGAGAATGTGTTATTTATAGAATCAAAAAGTGGCATCCCAGCTATTAAAAACAATGTTATTCCTAAAACTGTAAAAATTAAATATATTTGCATTATTTT
Organism: Methanobrevibacter sp.; assembly: GCA_009776495.1. Taxonomy (GTDB): domain Archaea; phylum Methanobacteriota; class Methanobacteria; order Methanobacteriales; family Methanobacteriaceae; genus Methanorudis. Next base: position 2,864 of record WRNS01000186.1, read on the forward strand.
CTTTAGAGTGTTAGCTATACTTGGTTTTATTCTTTCTTCTCTTGCTTCTGACTTATAAAGACGATCAGCAGCTGTTCCTGAGTGAATTAAAACCCCAATAACTATTACAACAACACCTAAACCACCTATCCACTGTTCAATACTCCTTAAAAATAGAATTGATTTAGGCAGAATCTCAACATCTGCAAACATTGTGACTCCACTACCTGTCCAAGCAGAGATATTTTCAAAAAAAGCATCTATAAATGATATATCCAGGCATATTATCATTATTAAAGCACCAATAAGCCCAGCCCAAAGCCAAGACAAAGAAGATATCATCATCCCATGTTTTAACCTGACTCTCGGATTTTTAAGCTTAATCTTACTAAATAAAGTCCCTATACCTAAAGATAATAATGAAGGTATTAAGAATCCTAAATAGGTAGGTTCGTGATAAATAAGAGCTATTATTAGTGGTATTAAAGTAACTATTCCCACACCTTGCATCACTTTTCCAAGATAGTGAGCCACTATATAAATGTCTTTTTTTAGGATATATTTCATCGTATATCATATGATTTTTAAATATAAATAATTATTCAAAAAATTTTTAATTCAATTGGATTTTAACTTAATTAGAATTTAATTTTTTTAGATTTTTTCAGATTTTTTTTCAGATTTTTTTTTTATTTATTTATTTATTTTTA
>WRNS01000187.1 GCA_009776495.1 Methanobrevibacter sp.
CAACACAAAGGTAATGCTAATCCCAAGGCAGTAATGGGTTCTATAATGAGTAATGAAGTAGAACTTCGAAAAGAGGCTAAAAAAATAGGTCCAATAGCTAATGACATAGTATCATCAATTAATCAAATGTCACAAGATGATATAAAAAAAGAAATAGCTAAGCTTGGAATCGAACTTGAAAGTAAGAAAGAAGAAAAAGAAAAAGGATTAGCTAATCTTCCAGGATCACAGGAAAATGTGGTTATGCGTTTTGCACCTAATCCAAGTGGACCATTGCATATAGGCCATGCAAGAGCTGCAGTACCAAATGGAGAATATTGTAAAAGATACAATGGTAAGTTAATTCTAAGGATTGAAGATACAGACCCAAAAAGAATTTATCCTCCAGCTTATGATATGATATTGGAAGATTTAAAATGGTTAGAAGTAGCTATTGATGAAGTTCACTTTCAAAGTGATAGATTCCCAATTTACTATGATTACTGTGAAAAACTTATAGAGCTTGGTGCAGCTTATATGTGTACTTGTGATGGAGGAGAATTTAAAAAACTTAAAGATGAAAAGAAACCTTGTCCTTGTAGAGATAACACTGTTAAGGAAAATATCAAGTTATGGGAAGAATTTCCAAGTATGGAATCTGGTCAAGCAGTTTTAAGAATTAAAACCGATATTCAACATAAAAACCCAGCTATTCGTGATTGGGTAGCTATGCGTATAATCGATGAGGAACATCCAAGAATGGGAACAAGGTACAGAATTTATCCTATGATGAACTTTTCAGTAGCTATTGATGATCATTTAATGGGTTTGACCCATGTTTTAAGAGGTAAAGATCACTTAGCTAACAGTGAAAAGCAGAAGTATATTTACCAACATCTGAATTGGGAAGTTCCAGAATTTATCCATTATGGAAGACTTAAAATGGAAGATATTCCATTAAGTACTTCAAAAGCATTAGCTGGAATCAAGGATGGAACTTATAGTGGTTGGGATGATTCAAGACTTGGGACCTTACGAGCAATAGCTAAGCGAGGAATTCAAAGTAAAGCTATCTATGATTTAATATTAGAAATCGGTGTTAAAATGGCTGATTCAGCTATTAGCTGGAAAAAGATATATGGACTTAATCGTAATATTTTAGAAAAGAAAGCTAATCGTTATTTCTTTGTTTCAAATGAAAGAAAATTGAAAATAGCTAATTTAGATGAAAAAGAAATAGCTATTCCTGAAACTATTTTAAGACCACTTCACCCAGACTTTTTAGATAGAGGTAATAGAAAATTAGTTTTTGATGGGGAAGTTTATGTTTCCTCTGATGATGTTTCTGATGGAATGACAAGGTTAATGGATGCAGTAAACATTGATATTAAAGGGGATATAGCTACTTTCATTGGTAAATCCTTTGAAGATGCAAGAGAAAAAAAGATGAGAATTATTCAATGGGTTCCAGCTAATGATAATATAAAAGCTAAAATAGTCATGGATGACGCTTCAGTAATTGATGGACTTTGTGAAGCAAATTGTAAAAACTTAAAAAAAGGAGATATTGTTCAATTTGAACGTTTTGGCTTTGTAAGACTGGATGAAATAGCTAATGATGAGTTAATATTTTACTTTGCCCATAAGTAGTTTTATAACATTTTTTTTTAATTATTAGCTATTTTTTGAAATTAAAGTTTTTTTTTTATTATTAGTTATTTTTTGAAATTAAAGTTTATATTTTTTTATTATTAGTTATTTTTTGAAATTAAATTTTTTTTTTTAATTAAAATGAAAAATTAAGGAAAGTGGTTCAAATCCTATAAAATTTTTTTAATTTGAGAAAAACTTATCCATTTTTCTTGGGATCTATATTTGACTTTTACATTGCCATGTTTTATATCTAAAACATAGCTAGAATAGTCTTCATTGTTGTGGCTAAATATTATACTATCTTTCACAGCTAATTCATAAACTTTATTTCCCATATTGATTTCAGCTACATCACTTTTTTTAACACTTCTATTTCTGTTTGTAGCTATTTTTTTCAAACCTTGTTTTTGGGATAAATCTTTAGCTGTAGCTGTTTTATCATTGTTTTTTTCTGCGCTAAATTCTTCTTTATGATAATTTTCTTCTATTGTGAAGTCTTCTTTATCATTGTTGGTATAGCTATTGATGATTTCTTCATTGTTGTTGGTATAGCTATTGAGATCTTCTTCATCGTTGTTGGTATAGCTATTGATGTCTTCTTCATGATAATTTTCTTCTGTTGTGAAGTCTTCTTCATCATAACTTTCTTCTGTAGAGAAGTCTTCTTCTTCATCATCCTCATCAGTAGTGAAACTTTCTTCATTGTCTATTTTACTACCAAAATAGCTATTTTCATCATAGGATGAATCAGTTTTTTCTTCAGAAGTTTCATAGTTTAACTCATTTTCTTTCCTAGCTAAGAGTTCCTTATGATTTTCAGACATGGGTTCTACCCAAGATTTTGAAACTGCTGGGAAGTCTTCTAAAGTTTTCTGTTCAGTGTCTTCTTGCTCTTCCTCTTCTTTTTCTTTGAACGGCTTCGCAAAAATAATCAAAATAGCTACAATAATTGCTATGATTATAATTATAGTATATAACTCAATTTCCAGCATATAACTCAATTTCCATTTTATCATCGTTTATTTTTTACAGAATTCTGTGATTTTTTTTTTAAGTTGTAATTTTGCGTTTTTTTATAAAATCTTTTAATATTTTGATATTTTTTTAATTAATATTATAATTTTTTTTCAGTAAAAATTTATAGCTGTGTATAGAAATTAGGAACCTCTTTTTGCATAGAAATAAAAGTTAATTAAGACCATTACAATCAAAACGATCCCATAAGGAATTAGAAACCATTCTGGATAAACATAAAAGTAATACCATAATATTAAAAATGATATCATGAAAATTATCGACAAATTTAAAAAGATAATACTATGTTTGTTCATAAAAAATCACCAAAAGAATTATTATATATATTTTTTTATTTTAATAGAATAAATCTTTTACTAAAAATTTTTCAAAAAAAAATTATTCAAAAGGAAAAATTCCTCAAAAGAGTAAATTTTTATTCTTTTCAATCTTATTATATCTTTAAAAAAACTAATTAAAAAAACCATATATTTATATACATGAAAGAATAAAGAATAAATTGTGTTTCAACCATGAATAGACAAGGAATCGATGGGACAAAACTCTTTCATTCTTGCTTTTCAGGTGCTAAGTCAATCTATTACACAATGATAATAAAAAGTAATGTCATACTTAGTAGCACAGTTTAAATAGTTTATTATTTTTTAAACTTTGTTTAGATAAACATCCTCTCGTTTATTCAAAACAGTTTAAACTCATTGGGGCTCGTGTCAGAGCCAACAAACATATTAGCACATGCTAGAATTCAAAACAAGAATAATCTGGAAAAAAAAACTTTTACTATAAAACCAATTTTTTTCATTAAAATATTTATTTTTTAAGAAATTTTTTAAATTTTTTATATAATTTTTAATTAAAATATTTATTTTTTAAGAAATTTTA
>WRNS01000188.1 GCA_009776495.1 Methanobrevibacter sp.
TAATTATTTTATAATATTATAATTAAATTATTTTAAAATATTTTTATTTAATAACCTTATAATTTTATTATTTAATAATTTTAAAATATTTATTAATGTTAAATGTTGAATAAATTTGATTCATAAATTATTGGATTTGTGATTAATTTAAACAATAGCTATTAGAATCTTTTAATTTAAATGGTAGCTTGTGAAATATTATGATTGATTAGGTAGAAAGGGATGATTATGGTTCAAAATGTATGTATCAATCCAGATCTTGGTAGGGAAGATATGGATCCTGAAGTTGTAACAAGAATGATTATTTTAGGTCCCAAGGCTGATGTAAGTGAAAGTGAAGTTGTAAATCATATGCATCTATTAGGTTTAGCTCTTACAATTAAACAAACATGTTATGGAGCTATGGTCAGTGGGAAAGAAAAAGATGTGATGTTAGCTATTGGCGAAGTTCGAAAGTTAGATCCCTACAATATATTTACTAAAGATAGAGGTTTTCCTCCAGGAGACCCAAGAAGGTGTAGAGGACATAGAAAAGGGCCACGAGAAGGTTTTCATCAAATGGAGAAAGAGTTTAAACTTTTAGGGCATGTTTCAGATGCTTTGAAAAATCCTAAAGAAGTTTCTCTTGAAGAAGAAAAATGCATTCCTGTTGATGAGCTTCAAGAAATCATGAAATCATGTTTAGAGAATGAACTTGAAAATGAAGAAGAATCTAAAAAATAGTTTATAATTTTATAGAAAATAGCTAATAATTTTATAAATAATTGTTATTATTATAGAAAATCACTTAAGTTATAATGAATTCAGATGAGGGATTAAATGCAAAAAGACAATTTTCACATAAAAACAATAATTAAGGTGATAAAATGGCAAAAGTAGCTATATTTCCACCAAATTCACTAATTTTAGCAGATTTAATTGAAAGAAAAGGGCACACAGCTCTTGCTCTTCAAAAAGCTGTTAGAAAAAAAGTCAAAGATCCGGAGATTGACTCTCCTCCAATGAATATCACGGAAGATGATCCTATTCAAGGATTAAAATATGCAGCTATTGAAGTTCCTTCTGGGGTACGTGGAAGGATGGCGATTATTGGTCCATTACTCGATGAAGCAGAAGCAGCTATTATAGTTGATGATGCTCCTTTTGGTTTTGGATGTATTGGATGTGCAAGAACCAATGAATTATCAGCTTTTTATCTAAGAAAAAGAAGAATTCCTACTCTTGAATTGATCTATCCAAAAACTAAAGATGAAACTACCGATATGGTAAATAAAATCAATACTTTCCTAGATTCCATTACATCTAATGATTTAAATGAAGAAAATAAAGTAAACGATGTTAATGATTTAAAGGAGGAAAACAATGGTTAAAATAGCTTTGATTTCATGCGGTACAGAGTACAGTGGAATTCAAAAAGAGATTGAGAAGGCAGCTACTACCTTTGGTTCAGAAATAATAATTCCTGAAATTGACCTTGAATACATCGATGAAGCTTATAAAAAATTTGGATTTTCTGCTCAAAGTTCAAGCTTAAAATTAATGATAGCACGGGCTATGTCCATTGTTGAAGGGAAAAGCAAGGCTGATGCAGTATTTATAGCTACTTGTTTTAGATGTGCTGAGGGGGCATTGGTTAGAAGTGAAGTAAGAAGATTTATTCAGGAAAATACAAGAATTCCCGTTGTTACATATTCATTTACAGAAAGAACAAAAGCAGATGAGCTATTTATCAGAATGGAAGCATTAACTACCACCGTAGCTAGAAGAAGTATTTTAGCTAGGGAAAAACAGGAAGGATTAACTCTGGGGGTTGATTCAGGTTCCACTACAACTAAAGTTGTTTTAATGGAAAACAATAAGATCATTGGAACTGGTTGGACTTCTACTAAAGATATTATGGAGTCTGTTTCTAAAGGGGCAGATGAAGCTTTTGAAGGTACTGGGTATGGTATGGATGATATAGATGGTATTGGAACCACTGGTTATGGTCGTTTAACCATTGGTAGAAATTTAAAAGCAGAATTAGTTCAAGAAGAATTGTCTGTTAATGCCAAAGGTGCCGTTTATTTAGCTGGTCATCAAAAAGGTGAAGCTACTGTTTTAGATATTGGTGGAATGGATAATAAGGTTATCACAGTTAACAATGGAATACCAGATAACTTTACCATGGGTGGAATTTGTGCAGGAGCTTCTGGAAGATTTTTAGAGATGACTTCTCGTAGATTAGATGTTGATATTACAGAACTTGGTCCATTAGCTATGAAAGGAGATTATAAAAAAGCTACATTAAATAGCTACTGTATTGTTTTTGGTATTCAAGATTTNGTTACTACACTTGCTGCTGGTGGANCTAAAGNGGATGTAGCTGCNGCTGCGTGTCATTCTGTAGCTGAACAAGTTTATGAACAACAACTTCAAGAAATTGATATTCGTGAGCCTTTAATTCAAGTTGGAGGAACATCTCTTATTCCTGGGCTTGTTAAAGCTGTTAGCGATATATTAGGGGGAATGGATGTTATAGTTCCAGAATACTCCCAACATATCGGAGCTGTAGGTGCAGCACTATTAGTTTCTGGAATGGGTAAAAGACAGGATAAATAGCTATTTTCCAGTTTTAGGTTGTGAAAAAAATTATTAATTATTTCCCTATGGGGAGGTGCTACAATCTTAGTAAAGTCTATAGATAAAGAAGGAGCCGAGGTTTATGAAATGATTATTAGACAAATATTTCAAGACCTTCAGCTATCTCCATCAATTAAAGATATGAGGGTATTTGTTGATCCTGAAGAAGTGGTTTTTATTTTAGCTATGAAACTTGATAAAACTTCTAGTTTCACTTCTCTTCGTGATGTAGCTACGATAAAATATGATAGAAATGATGATAAAACTGTGATGAGAGTTAAAGATGAAAATTACCTTCCAAATATTTTAAAAAAGCTATGGCAAGAAAAAGGTAGGGAAAATGTTCATCAACCTAATAGGTTCAGTGTTATTTTAGATGGTGAAAGCGAAGATTTGAAAGATTTAGTCATTGATGATCCTTATGTAAATCTTAAAAAAAGAGTTTATGATGCAGCTTTTAGAATTATTCCAGAGGGATTTAGAATAGTGAGAGACATTTCCGACGGAGATGTTATAGCTATTGTTTCCACAGATGAACTGATCAAGGATGAATGGCTTGATCAAGGTTTTAAATATGTTGAAGAGCTAAAAAACTTATAATATCTTTCTCTTTTGTTTCAGTAACTATCGAATATTTTTTATTCTTTATTTTTTATTTTTTTTTAATTTTTAGGGTTCTGTTTTCAAAATTATTTTTTTATATAATTTTTATTCATGATTATAGTTTATTCATTTATACTTTTTTTTCATAATATATTTTATTCATAGTTATAGTTTATTTATTCATGCTTATTTCTTATAATATATTTTATTTATAGTTATAGTTTATTTATTCATGCTTATTTCTTATAATATATTTTATTTATAGTTATAGTTTATTTATTTATGCTTATTTCTTATAATATATTTTATTTAT
>WRNS01000189.1 GCA_009776495.1 Methanobrevibacter sp.
AATATTTTCTTAGCTATTGGACTACTTTTCCTAGGAGCTTTATGTTTTGTTGGCTTTGGAATGATGATTTCTGCTACAGCTGCTACTCAGGAAGATTATACTCAAATGGTAATGCCATTTACAATGCCTATGATGTTTGTATCAGGAGTATTTTATCCTATTGAAACAATGCCATGGATATTCCAGAAAATAGCTTATTTATGTCCTCTAACATATTTAAATGATGCGATGAGAGGAGTAATGCTTAAAGGATTTGGAATAGGAGATATTTGGATAGATATAGTTGTTCTTTCAGCATTTTTAATTGTTTTCTTTGCTGCAGGTGTTGTAAGGTTTGATAGGGATGTCTAATATTATTTCACACATTATTTAGAATTAAATGAATATTTTCATTCATTTGATTTTTATTTAAATTAAGTCAGATTATTTTAATATTGTTTATAATTTGATTTTTTATTAATTTATCTGATATAATATTAATTAAATATGATTTAAAATAAAATTAACAATATATTATTAAATTTACAGATTTAAATCTTTATTTAAGGAAGAATTTTTAATTAATAATAAAAATGTAAATTAGGATAAATCTTTAATTAAGAATAGATAAGTAAATTAGGATAAATGATTAATTAGGATGAATATTTCATTATATTTCGGTGATTAAATGTCAAAAATTAAAGGAATTATTTTGTGTTTAGCTATTTTAGCTATTTTTTTATCTCCTATTTCTGGAGCGAACAATTGGACGATGTTTCAAGAAAATGTTCAACATACAGGTTTTATACAAGAAGCTGGAAATTTTGTTTCAAACTTATGGACATTTGATATGGGAAGCCCTATAAAATCTTCTCCAGCTATACAAGATAAAATAATATATATCATTTCAGAAAATGGTCTTCTGAAAGCTATTGATATGGAAACTGGAAGTGCAAATTGGGACTATCAGTTTGGAGGAAATGTTCTTGCATCTCCTGTAATTGAAAACAATAGCTTATTTGTAGGGTCTTCTGATGGATATATGCATTGTCTAGACATAGATAAAAAAGAATTATTATGGAAATTCAAAGTTTCAAAACCAATTGAATCTACAGCTGTAATCCATGATGGAATTTTATACTTTGGTGCTGATAATGGGAAGTTATATGCATTAAATATTAACGATGGATCTAAAGTATGGGAATCTCAAATCGGTGGAAAAATAAAATCTTCTCCAATATTTGTTAATGATACAATTTATGTTGGTTCAACAAATGGACTTATAGTAGCTATTAGCAGTGCTGATGGAAGTCAAATTTGGAATTTTACAGCAGGTGATGAGATTTTAACCTCTCCTGCATATGCCAATCAAAAAATATTTATAGGGTCTCTTGATGGAACTTTTTATAGNTTNAACACTACTGATGGAAGCCTTGNTTGGAAGTATGATATGGGGGATAAGATTGTTTCATCTGCTTCTGTAGATTTGCGTAATTACAATGTTTTTGTAGGNTCTGATTCNGGAAACTTAACTTGNTTTGATTTAAGAGATGGTACTTTCAAATGGTCTTATAAAGCAGGAGATGCTGTTAGAACCAGTCCAACTATTTATGAAGATAAAGTTGCTTTTGGATCTAATGACGGAAATGGATATGTTTTAAATAAATACACTGGAAATCTTGAATTTAGCTATAATCCCGGAGTTATTTTATTTAATTCTCCTATTAGCTCTTCACCAGTTGTTTATGGAGAAAGTCTATTTTTTGCAGGTAACGATGGATTTTTATATTCTTTAGATAGTAAAAAATTTGATACTCCAACATCTGTTTTCGTTTATTATATATCTGCCATAGCTATTGCTATTTTAATAGTTTTAATAGCTTTAGTTATTCTAAAAAGAAAATATTATTAGGTTAATATTTGTTAATGGGGAAATATCTACAATTTATAAAAAATAATCAGGATTTAATGGATAGAATGAAAAAAGCTTTATATAAAAAATAATCAGGATTTAATGGATAAAATGAAAATAACTTTTATTAATCCACCACAAACAGCTTCAAAGTATAAATTTATGGGAGTTATTGCACCACCATTAAGCTTAGCTTATATGGCAGCTGTTTTAGAAGAAAATGATTTTTCAGTAGAAATAATCGATGCAGCTGCTCTTGATATGAGTTGGGATCATTTAAAAATTGCATTAAAAGAGTCTAATCCAGATATTATAGCTATCACTGCATTAACACCTACTATTGAAAAAGCTTTAGAAACTGCTAAACTGTCTAAAAATACATGCCCAAAAGCTTTGATAGTACTGGGAGGATATCATCCTACTTTTAACTATGAAGAAGTATTAGCTAATGATTTTGTTAATGTTGTTATTAGGGGAGAAGGAGAATATACTATGTTGGACTTAGCTAAGACCTTTGAAAAAGGTGAAAATTTAGCTAATGTGAAGGGAATTGCTTTTGAAGATGTTGTTACCTCTGAAAGAGAATTGATTCGTGATTTAGATGAATTACCTTATCCTGCAAGACATCTTCTCCCTATGGACAAATATAAACTTTTAAACATGGACATGAAAATGTCCACCATGATCACTAGTAGAGGTTGCCCTATGCAATGTTCTTTTTGTTCTTCAGCAGCTATGCATGGGACCAAACTTCGTTTAAGATCTATTGAAAGTATTATAAATGAAATGGAATATTTAATAAAAAATTTTAATGTTGAAACTATAGCTTTTATGGATGATACCTTCACTCTTAATAAGAAGAGAGTTATAGCTATTTGTGATGAGATTATAAAAAGAGATCTAAAGATATTTTGGGGATGCACTGCTAGAGTTGATTCATTAGATAAAACTGTTTTAAAAAAGATGAAAGAAGCAGGTTGTATAACTTTATTTTTAGGAGTTGAATCAGCAGATCAGCAAATTTTAAATGGTGTAGGTAAAAAAATCACCCTTAAAAAGGTCAAAGAAGCTTTTAAAATATGTAAAGAAGAAAAAATCCGCACTATTGCATCAGTAGCATTTGGAATGCCAGGTGATACTCATAAAAATATTAAAAAGACTATACAGTTTGTTAAAGATTTAAAACCTTCTTATGCAATTTTTTCATTAGCTACTCCTTATCCAGGAACTAAATTTTATAAACAAGCATTTGAAAGTAACATGATTAAAATTAAAGACTGGTCTAAATACAATCTTATTTCCCCAATCGTAGATACATTAGACTGTTCTTTAGATGATTTAAGAAAATATCAAACAATAGCATTTTGTAAATTCTATTTAAGACCTAAGTATATTATCAGTCAATTGATTATGGATGGTCCAATTTTCTTTAAAACCATTGTGAAAGCAATGAAGCACATTCTAATTCATTGAAATACAAATCTTTATATTTATACATAAAAAGTTCTATGGAATTTAAGAATTAAATTTTACTTTTTTATTTTATTTTTTTAATAATTTTTATTTTTTTTTATTTTTTTTATTAAATTAAATTTTTTTATTTTATTTTTTTATTAATTTTTATTTTTTTT
>WRNS01000190.1 GCA_009776495.1 Methanobrevibacter sp.
ATAAAAATTAATATTATTAAAATTAAGAATATAAAAATTAATATTATTAAAATTAAGAATATGAAAATTAATATAATTAAAATTCATAAAATAAGAATAAATATTATTAAGATTATAAAAATTATTTTCTTCAAAAATTAAATAATGAAAATTAGTGAATTTTTCTACAAGCGAAAAATTGTGAAAATTAGGATTTATACTAAAAGTATAAAAAGTGATTATTGACAAATCCGTGTATAATCTATTAAAAATATTCAAACTAAAAGATGCATATTTACTAAATTTACCTAAAACATCTAAACTAAAGTAATCATGATAAAAACTATGGTTATTGAAACAAATTAAAACATTGAACTCAATGTTATCATGACAAATATCGTTATTAAAACCATTTAATCCCCTAATTATTATATAAAAAGAATAATCAGCTTCTGTGCTGTTTTTACTAACATTATTTAAGTTTTTATTATCTTCATCAATTTCATTTTTTCTATAAGTATTTTCACTAAAATTATCCGAATTCCAAATCTTAGTAAATTTTTGACTTTTATCATTTTTTGCTAAAACTTTCAATTGTATACTCATTTTTTTTTCTTTTCCTAAACTTTTATCACATTCTCCCAATTCTCTCAAATCTTTCAAATATATCAATTCTACCAGATCTTTAATCTCTCAATTCTCTCAAATTATGTTTTCTCATATGAATTTTATCAATTTTCATTCAAAGAATATTTTTCACTTCTTAAAAATACAAATAAATCATTATTAAGTTATTATTGAAAAATCAAGTAAAAGATATTATACTTAAAATCTTCAATATTATATCTTAATCATAGCTTAATAAATAAATTTTATTATATTATTATTTAATATATGTATAACTTTGAATGAAGAATCAAAATTATCTACAAGAATATATTAAAATTATACTTACTTAGATATATACTTATCTAATATGAACGTTAAATAGATTGCATTATTTATTGTATAATAGATATAATCATATTTTATTATTAATAAATTGTATTAATAATATATTTTTATAAAAACTAATTATCGATAATATCAATTAAAAAAAAATAATTATCAACAATTTCATTAAAACCAAACAATATTATGAAAAAAAACATTGTAGGATAATCAAAAATGTCATAAAATACTTGTAACTTTCAAAGAATCTTCAAAAGAAAAATTGAATCCAAAAGAAGAGAAAAAAAATAGAATTCAAAAAAAATAAATATTTCTTATACAATAGAAAAAATATATTTTAATTTAGTGAGCTGAAGAAATTATTAATAAACATTGGTGTCAAAATTACACCTAAAAAAAAAATCTTATGTAAAATATTTCTCAATTAAGATATATTTCTTAAATATGTAATTTAACTCTTAATTATTATATATATTTCTTAAATATGTAATTTAACTCTTAATTATAATATATTTCTCATTAGAACATACTTTGGCGGAAAATATTAGACAAACAAAGTTTTAAGTAGCTAATCATGAAAAGGGCGAATTATGAGTGATGAAAAAGTTAACAATAGTAAAAAGAATATTGAAGAGAATGAAAAAAATCATAATGATAAGATAAATGTGGTATTGGGAGATCCCAAACGAGCTATTAAAAAGTTATCTTGGCCAATTATGGTATCTATGCTTGTTACATTTGCATATAACTTAGCAGATACTATTTGGGTAGCTGGTCTTGGGACAAATTCACTTGCAGCTCTTGGATTTTTCATGCCATTATTCTTGATGATAATCAGTCTGGGAAATGGTATTGGAGCTGGAACCAACTCACTAATAGCAAGAGCTATTGGTGCAAATAACAAGAAAAAAGCGGACAATGCAGCTATACATGGAATTTTAATAACAATATTTATCTCTATTCTTGCACCAATAATACTTCTCTTATTTTTGAATAATCTATTACTTTTAATGGGAGCTGGAGCAATAGCTCCACTAACAGCTCAATATGCAACTATAATTTTAATGGGATTAGTAGTTTTACTGCTTCCAGCAGTAGGAAGTAGTATTCTCCGTTCTGAAGGTGATGTAAAAAGAGCTATGAATGTTATGGTTGTTACAGCTATTTTAAATATAATCCTAGATCCAATTTTTATTTATGTTTTAAAATTAGGTTTGGCAGGAGCTGGCTATGCAACATTGATTTCATCGGCTATCTCAACCATGATAATATTCTATTGGCTCCTTGTAAAAAAAGATACTTATTTAAATATTTCAAGAGAAGATTTTGATTTTGATTTAGGGATTATCAAAGAAATAATCTCTATAGCTATTCCTGCAACATCCGAAATAATTATATTCTCAATAGTTTCTCTAATAATAAATTTTATGTTGTCACAAACAACAGGACCAATAGGAGTAGCTGTTTACACCGCAGGTTGGAGAATAGTTAACTTAGCTATGATTCCACACATGGGGTTAGGTACAGCTACACTAACTGTTGTTGGAGCGGCATTTGGTGCGAAAAATTTTAAAAAATTAAGAGCTACATATGACTACTCGATTAAATTAGGTTTAACAATCTCAATCATCATGGGGATTTTGATTTTTATATTTGCCCCGCAGATTGCAATGATTTTCAGCTATTCTGAAGCAAGTTTGATTCCAGCTATATCTGAATTTTTAAGAATACTAAGTATTTTTTGTATGGCTCTTCCCTTAGGAATAATATCTTCTTCAACATTTCAAGGGCTTGGAAAAGCATTTATCTCTTTAATTTTAACCATACAAAGAGCATTACTTTTTGAAGTTATTTTCATGTATATATTTACATTCATTCTAAATATGAAAGTTTATGGAGTGTGGGGAGGCTTAGCTATTGGTGGAGTAATTGGCTACCTTGTTTCCTTCTTAGTAACTAAGCTATATCTTAGAGGATTAAAGAATTCTGTAGATAGTTAGCTATTGAAAATAATTTATATAGCATTGGAAGATTTTAAAAAAGTTTTTTAAATGATTTTTTAAATTTATAATTTAAAAAATTCAATAACTATGGCTAAAAAAAATAGTACCTTAAAATTACAGAGACATCAATTTAATAAGAAAGTTTTCAAGAAGAATCAATTATTTGAATAATTCATTCAACATTCTCACATCAAGATGATAATAGCATTTTTCTTTGCCAATGAGTATACATATCACTATTGATAAAACTCATAGAAAAAAATAAGTTTTTAATTATTTTATAAGATAAAATAAGAATAAAAAAGATTAAAAAGAAATTTTAAAAAATTAAAAAAAAATTTAAATAAAAAGATATAATATCAAAAAACATTTTTAATTTTTTTTTTTTTTTATAAAAACTTTTAAAAGAATTATTTATGAAATAATTATATTCTCAATAGTTTCTCTAATAATAAATTTTATGTTGTCACAAACAACAGGGCCAATAGGAGTAGCTGTTTACACTGCTGGTTGGAGAATAGTTAACTTAGCTATGATTCCCCACATGGGACTAGGTACAGCTACACTCACTGTAGTTGGAGCTGCATT
>WRNS01000191.1 GCA_009776495.1 Methanobrevibacter sp.
TCAAATTAATTTTATAAATAATTTTAAATAATTATTTAACTTTTAAATAAATTATTTGATTATTTTTAACAATATTTACTTTTAAAACAATAATTTATTTCTATTTTTCATTATTATTTTAAAAAAAATCATAAATAGTTAATTTTAAAATCCTTAAAAAATACCTAATGGTAAATTTTGAATAAATCTTTAAAAAAAAACAATAGTTAATAATTAAAAATCTAAGATTTTCTATTAATCAAAAATGAACTATCAAGAAAACCAATTGTGATATTTATTATATTAAATCAAATTATTTATATAAATACACATTAAATTTTTCGCAAAAAAGTATTACTAATCCTAAAATTTTTCAATTAAAATAGCTATCGAAAGTTCGTTGTCAAGAATACGAAAATAAGATGAATCCTTAAATTGTGAATACAAAAAGAAATAAAAATAGTTATTTTTAAGAATAAGTTCTATCCTCTAGGTATTTACCAATGTGGAGTTTTTTATGAGTGTGAAATTCCCTAGAGGATATGATGCGAACTTTTTCTTAATTGCATTAGCAATTATACTATAAACTTTATAGTATAAATATCTTTCTTTAGTAATACTTTTTTATAATTTTTACTCAATTTTTTTATTAGCTAAATCCCTTAAAAAAGCAAATAGCTATTGATATTTACTACTATTTTCAATTGTATTTTTTTTACCTAATACCCTATAATTTAAAATTTTTATATAATTTAAATTTGATTTACAACAATGAATTAAATTTATAATTTTATGGTAGAATACTTAAAATTATTACACTATTTTATAATCATTTTTCAATTAAAATTTTAAAAATCAAGAAAAAAATAAAAATAAAATCTAAAAAAAATTATTAAAAATAAAAATAATTAAAAAACAAGAATAAAAAAAATTATAAAAAATAAAAAAAATTAAAAAACAAGAATAAAAAAAATTATAAAAAATAAAAATAATTAAAAAACAAGAATAATAATTATTAAAAATAGAAGATATTTTCTAAAAAATCATTTCAAAAGGGTATGGGGATTATTAAAATTTTTCCTGTACTAAAAAAGCAATATGATCTTTTTCATATGGTTCAAGCTTTATTTTTTCAATTACTCCTAAACCTTTAGCTATTAACTTCTGTTCTTCTTGCTTGAATATCTTTTGGGGTTTTTGATTAACATCAATACTTCGTGATTTAATCATGATCATAGCTAATGAATCTTCCTTTAAAAATAGCTTGATATTTTTTATAAAAGCATCAGTTTGATTTGGTTGAGCTACATCACAGTATATGAAGTCTACTTTTTCAATTAAATTAAGATATTTCTTTGGTTTAGTCGCATCAACAAGTAAAGGAGCTATGTTTGGTCTATTTTCTGATAGTCTATTTAATTTCCTCATGCTTACTGGTGAAAACTCAACTGCGTATATTAAACCATCTTTAGCTATATCCGAAATATGAGAAACTGTGGTTCCAGTAGATGCCCCTAAATACAAAATTTTCGAATCATTAGCTATTTTTAATTTACTCAACCCATTTAAAAAAGCAGCAGCTAATTTAGATCTGTGAGGATTCCAAATTCTGTATTCTACTTCTTTAGTTTCAATTTTACTGATGGTTTCTGCTGAATCATCTATGGGTCCTAATTCTTCTTTAAATAGCTGCTCTCCATAGACTCTTTTTCCTGGGACCAGATTTTCAGTAGCTAATTGATCTTCTTTTAAATAGATATTCATGTTATCTTAAATGTTTTAAATTTGATTCATTTGTTATGAAATGATTTTTCAAAATATTTTTTATTTTTTAAAAAAACTCATTACTTCTTTTTTCTTTTCTTTTTATACTTCTTTTTCTTAAATTTTTTAGGTTTTTTTGAAAATCTTTCTTTTTTCTCTTCTTCTCTTCTTTTTTTGGTTTTCTTTGGAAAAGGATTGTCTTTTTTTATTTTTTCTACTTTTTCTAAGAAGTCCTCACTTATTTTAGGATCAAAATTTCCTGAGAAAACATCCATTCTAACTGATAGGGAAATTTTTAAAGCTAGTGTTCTAGCTATTTTTCCACGATTCCACCATGGAGAGGTTCTAACTTCTGGGTGTTGGAAAATCAAACCATGTTTAGGTGGTCTTTCTCCTGTGTTAAAGTATCTAAATAAAGCCTTTTCCGCACCAATAATTTGAATGGTTCCTGAGGGATAGGTAGCTAACTTCTTTATACTCCCAACATGCGCAATCAATTTGGCTCCAAGAGAAGCTCCAACTAAATTTTTTAAATTTGGAGCTATTTTATCCATTTTTACATCTAAATATTCTTTTTGCCTGTTCCTTGATTTTTGTAAATGTTGAATAGATTTAGCAAAATCAACAATGATTTTTAAATCCTCTTCAGCAATATCTGCACCATTACTAATATCAATGTTTAAATTAAGTGACTCATTATGATCAGCTATTATTTCATCTCTACTTGCAATATCCGCGATTAAACTAATATAATTTTCATTATTTTGAATTACAT
The DNA here is from genome assembly GCA_009776495.1 of Methanobrevibacter sp. Classification (GTDB taxonomy): domain Archaea; phylum Methanobacteriota; class Methanobacteria; order Methanobacteriales; family Methanobacteriaceae; genus Methanorudis. The sequence continues at coordinate 2,519 of WRNS01000191.1, forward strand.
CTAATTCTGGAAAATATAGAGTATACCATTCCCGAATACTTTCTATTAACTTACTAATTGATTCATCCAACTCATCAATTGAGTTTATAGCTTGAATAATAAGTTTATCTTCTTCCTCAGAAGATTCTTTCATTTTTAATGTAGCTATTCTAGTGTAACTCTTGATTAACTTAACTTTAAGTTCTGTTAGCCAGGAAAATCCTAATTCAATTAAAATATCTTCTAAATTTTCCCGTAAGTATTCTCCACCAGAATTTGGAATTTTTAGCTGAATTTTTTCGTAATTTTTTATTCCTTTATATTTTGAAATCATTTGATTTGATTCAATAGCTATTGTGTCATAATCCTCGATTATATTTTCTATTAAATCTTTTTCTTCCGATACTAATTTTCCTTCATCTATTTCAAGAATTTTTAAAGGTATCTCTTCTTCTTCAAATAGCTTGTAGTCAATAATAGAATGATTTTCATCAAATGCTATGAATCCAGCTATACAATGTGTAATATAAGATTCCATAATATTATATTGTTTTCCATAATATAAATCTTGTTTATATTATTTTCCCTAATATAAATCTTGTTTATATTATTTTCCATATTATAACTCTTGTTTAAAAACTTTTTAGTTTTATACTAATGAAATAAATCTAAAACCTTTTAACTATTAAATAAATATTAAGATAATTAGTTTTCACAAGCTCTATCCAAATTAATATTAAAGATTATTGACTTATAATTGATATGAGTCAAGAAATCATAATTATTCACTTACTCCCACAAGAAAGAAATTCTTGACTCAATACTATTTTTTATAAAAACTTTCTTTTCTTCTTTCTTTTAGATTTAACTAATTATAAATATAATTTTTAACTTATTTTATATTGTAAATATTTTAACGAAATTCTTTAAGATTTATAAATTATTAATTTTTAAAAAAATAATTAAATTAATTTTTAAAAAAATTATTAAAATTCTATAAAAAAATTATTTTAAAAAATT
>WRNS01000192.1 GCA_009776495.1 Methanobrevibacter sp.
ATTTAATTAAACTTGTTTTAAATAAAATATAATTATTATTAATATTTATTAATTAATATTTATTTTTTTATAAAAATAATTTTTCGTTATCAAAAAAATTATTTAAAATCTTTTTATTTAAAAATTCTTATTTAAAAAAAATAATTTATATTAATATCATACCACAAAATTTATATAGTATAAAATCCAATATTCGGAATATATATTAAAATATTTATCCGAATAATTTATATAAAAAATTCCGAATTGTAATTTTTTTTTTTTAAGGTTGTTATAATATGAATGTTGAAAAAAATGTTGAGATATCTGGAAAGACACGTATAAATAGTAGATATTTCACGTCAAAATTAAATTTCACTGAAATATTAGGAGTTTTAAAATCTTCTGATGATATAGCTATTTTTGTGGATGAGAAAGTACTTCCTGAAATAAATAATAGTGAATTACATTATAAAAAATATTTAGAAATAGTTGATGCTACAATTTGTTTAGTAATTTATGGAAAAAACAATAAATTAAAGAGTACTGAACTAAAAAACTTTGTTTTAATCATGATAAATTTACTTTATAATAATTTAAATGAAAATATTGTTTCTCTTGGAAAAAATGAAATTAAAATACAAAACAGAGCAATTGAGTTTTTAAACAGTGTAAATGATTTAGAAATGGAAGAATCAACAAAAGTTAAATTATTCATTGATTTTGTATTAAACAATTATGAAAAAGAAGTAGAGCTAATAAAAAAGTCTGTCATGCTAACAAGTGTACAATTAGAAAAAATAGACCAAGTGAAAGGAAAAGGATTTAGTTCAAAAATGAGGTATATTTTAGATTCATATTTTGCTCAAAATAAAATTTTTATCACAGAAGAAGAACTCTTTAAAGGAGTGAACAGTAATATACTTGAAATTTTTAAAGATTTAAAGCAAAAAATTCTAAGTTGGAATAAAGAAATTAAATTCATGCCAATACAAGGTTATTTGACTTTTTCATATTACTATAGATTTTTAAAATTAGGCTTAGATAAGGATAAAATTAAATTACAATTATCTTTTGCTAAAGGTAAACCTTTCGATGATTATAAATCTATTTCAAAAGAAAAAAAATCAAAAAATGCTAAAAACAATATTAAAATAATTGATTTTAGTTTAAATAGCTATGAAGACATGGAGTATGCTTTATTTTTAATAAAACAATCTTATGAAAACAATAATAAAGAGGTTTATAGCTATCATCAGTATAATCTAAGTGTTCATAAATTGTTTAATGAAGCTAAACGATATAACTTTCCTTTTAAGAAGAAAATACCGAAAAATGGAATATTTGTCTTGTTTGAAAAACATGAAAAATTTCAAGAATTAGATAGAATTGTGTATGTTGGAGCTAATGTTAAAGAGAATAGATTAACTAAAATGTTAAATTTTATTTTTAAAGACGGTGATAGAGACAACACTGTTTTTAGGAAAAATATTGGTAAATCACTTTTAATGAAAAATGATTCTCAATATATTAAGAAGTTTAATGTAAAAAATTCTTCTGAAATTATGGATATTTGGGATATGGACTCTCAAGAGTTTCAAAATGAATTTTCCAATGATTCATCAGAAAATGAACAAATAAACAACATTGAAGCTATGGTTAGTCAATACATCCAGGATCATTTTTCTTTTTCAATAGTTGAAATTGATGATAAATTAAAAAGACTAGAACTAAAATCAAAGATTATTTCCTCACTTTCACTTTCGGATGAATGTAAACCGACTAATGAGTGGTTGGGCTGTGATTCACCTCAAGAAAAAATAAGAAAAAGTGGTCTTTGGCTAGAACAGCATCTTTACAATAGTGAAAATCAGTTAAATAAAGAAGATATTGAGTTTTTAAAAAAAATAGCTAAAAATTTAAAATGAACACTAAAATTTACTGAGATATTGAAGTTATAAAAGTTTAATGATATTATGGAGGATAAAAATGTCAATTGTTAAAGAATATTTATCAAATATAGAATTATGTGAACTAACTAGCTATAAAAATATGACAACAGTAGCTATGAAAGGATTAAATTTTCCAGAAATTAAGTATTCTACATTAAATGAGGGTATCAAAAATGATTCAGTTAAAATCACAGAAATAGATGAATCTGGAAGTGTTCCTACTTTAAATATTATTAATAATGGAAATCTCCCAGTTTTACTCTTTGATGGTGAGGAATTAAAAGGAGCTAAACAAAATAGAGTTTTAAATACAACTATTTTAATCCCAGAACACTCAGAGCATGAAATCCCTGTTAGCTGCACAGAACAAGGTAGATGGGGTTATACAACAAATCATTTTGAAGATTCTGGAATAATAGCTTCTTCAAAAATTCGTGGAAGAAAAAGTGAATCTGTATCTGCATCACTCAATAACCATGATTCTTATAATTCAGATCAAAGTGAAGTATGGGATGGGGTGGAGGAATTACAATGTTGTATCTCAAATCCATCTCCTACAAGTGCAATGAAAGATGTTTTTGAAGCTGAAAAAGACAATTTGAATGATTATATTAAAAAATTCCCAGTTTTAAGCCAAAATGGGATTTTAATATTTATAAATGGTGAATTAAAAGGAATGGAATTCTTATCCACTGAAGAAAATTATGAAAAATATCATGAGAAAATTATCAAAAGCTATTGCTTAGATGCTTTAATCGATATTGAAGAAAATATCCCAAACATAGATTTTATTAAAAGATCTAAAGAATTTATAAAAGAAATAGCTACTATTGACACTTTTGAAAAACCATCAGTAGGTTATGGATATGATTATAGATTTGTCAATGATAATATAGCTGGAGCTATGTTAATTCATAAAAATGATATTATTCATGGAGCGTTCTTTCAAAAAATCAAAGAAAATGAGGAATTTGATGATGATGTTATCTCATCAAGTCAGCGAGCTAAGAATTATGATAATTATTGATTTATTAGCTAAACAATTATAATGGTGAATTTGTATGATAGAAAGAATAATCCAAATTATTATATTAATCCTTGCAATTACTAACACAACTTTAATATTCAAATATTATGAATCAAAATTATTAAAAGTATTATCTACTTTTGGATTAATACTTGTAATAATTGGTGTTGTTTTAGTTTTTTTCAAATATTAAATTGAGAAGGATAAAAATGAGGAAAATGAGAAAAAATAATCATTCTGAAATTTATCTGGGAAATTTAATTTAGGGGTGTTGAATTTTAAAAAAGGATAAAAGAATAAATGGGTCGATTATATGTTAGAAAAGATTTTTGGCTCAAAGAATAGGGTTAAAATACTACAAGTTATATTAAATAATATAGAGACAACTTTTTCAACAATAGAACTATCTAAAAATGTAAAAATTAGCTATGGGACGGTTAGAAGAGAATTAATAAATTTAGAAGAGGCTAATTTAATAACATTTCAAAAAGAAGGTTGTGAAAAAAAATATAGAGTTAATCCTGAAAGTCCAATTCTAAATAACCTTAAAAAAATT
>WRNS01000193.1 GCA_009776495.1 Methanobrevibacter sp.
ATAAAAATAAAAATTATTTAAAAAAATTTCAAAATCAATGTTAAAATTAAAATAAAAATTATTTAAAAAAATTTCAAAATAATATTATAAATGATATAAAAATTAATATTATAAATAATATTAAAACTAATATTTATAATACAAATAGTAATTTGTAATACTTTATTAATAAAACTTATGATTTCATCAAATTATTTTTGAGTGGTAGGGAAGATATAAAGATGTTGAAAACAAAGAGGTTCTTATGGAAATAGAATGTTCATGTGAAAATAGCTGTATAATAACATCTGAAAAGATTGAAAAATATTTATCAGCTAATGATCCCTGCTCCAAATGTAAGGAACCTAATATTAAAAAATTTAAACCATTATCTGAGCAAGTTTCTTTAGAAGATATTGACAATGATTTTGGAAGATGTAGCTGTGGAAAGCGTTCACTTGATTCAGTAATGGCACATGTTTTAAAGGTTATTATAGATTTGAATGTTGATATTGGAAAAGATACACTTAGAAATGGACCTATACCCTTAATCACTCCTTTCTACACAATGACAAAACTTCCTTTCATTGATGAAAACTCTTTAGTAATATTGGATGATAGATTAGAAAAAAAAGATGGAGAATATATTGTGGAGAATGTTAAAGAGGTCAAAGGAGTTTTAAAAGGAAGTTCCCATGATACAGTCGGAATTAAAGATTTTAACAGCTCAGCTACTGTTTATGAACTTCTTTCAGGCTGTGATATTAGGTGTGATATAATCCAATCCTACGGAAAACCAATAGCTATAAATAAAATTCAGCACCTAAGCTATTTAGAGTTTCCACAATCTATGGAAAATAAAATAATGAAATTATGTAGCTATATCAAATCAAAACACCTATCACCTGAAAAAATAGCTAATCTTAGGATATTAGATGGAACTTGTGGAAACGGGTCATTGGGAATATTCTTGTTAAATTATGGTGTGGAAAAAGTCATTTTTAATGATATTTGGTACCCAGCTACTGTTTCAACTAGTATAAATCTTGAATCCAATGGATTTAAAGTAGGTTCTTTTAATATTAAAAATAATAATAGAAGTAATAGAAATAAAAAAAATAATCATTTAAATATTAATAATATTTATGAAAACCATGTTAAAAGTCCTTTAAACTATAAAATAGCTGAAGGAGAAAAATTTGAAGTATATAACTTTGCTATTGAAAATTTAGCTAATAATTTAAAAGATAATCATGAAATTGATCTGTGTATCCTGGATTGTTTTCCAAATGTGAATACCGTAAAATTTGAAAAAGTAGCTAAATCAATAGCTAATGAGGTTTGGATTATTTAATTACCTATTAAAAGATTATATAATTTTATTTTTTTAATCCTTCTTTAGCTCTTTTTTAAAAATCTTTCTTTAACTCTTTTTTATAGGATTTTTCTTTAGCTATTTTTTAAAAATCTTTCTTAAACTCTTTTTTATAGGATTTTTCTTTAGCTCTTTTTTATACAATCTTTCTTACTGGATGTTGAATTTTAAACAATATCCCCTCTTCATGATTTTCAGGGATTTTATCAACAAAGATAATTACAGGAAAATCAAGTAGTTGAAATTCCTGTTCTTCAGCATAATCTTTAATAAAAACATAAGTATCTCTAAGAGTGGACATTGGTCCATGATGATTTAATGATAAAACTTTATGTCTTGGATAATCTAACACTTTTATAACATCTTCCATATTACTATCTACAGGTATTCCTACATCATAATTAATATCATCTTGATTTAATCCACGAGGATGGTTAAGAAATCTTAAATAGGGATATCCTGATGTTTTAATATTATTCCTTTTAACCCAATTGAATAAATCCGTTCTAAGTGTAGTAACCTTTTCAAAAGATCCTTTTTGTCTTATAAAAGCGGTTTCATGTTTTTTAACTGTTTTTCTTTCTATTTTATCTATTTGGATATTTTTATCAAAGTTAGGTTCTATCATATCCATTCTAACTTCAGTAAGTAAATCATCACAGCTTACATCAAAAATACTATTTAAATAAATTTCTTCAGGAAAATCAATTAGTTCAAGACCATTTTCAAATGCATAATTTACCATCATTCTATGGACATTAGGAGTGTTTACATAAGGTCCTTTGTAAATCGCAGATAAAACTTCATGCTCTGGAATTTCTATAACTTTCAAGTTTCTCTCTTCTTTAACATCACCATCTACAGGTATGGCAATTCTAAAAACCATTCCTCCTGGATAAATTCCTTCTGGATTTGCGTGGTATTTAAAATGAACAGCATTTACTTCAATATCATGTTTTTCAGCCCATTTAATTAAATCTACACGAACCTTAAAAACATCTTCAATAGATCCATAGTATTCCATAGCTGCAAACCTTTGTTTTTTTATGGTTTTTCTTTCAATCTTGTTAACTAATGGAACATGTTGAATATTTTCAGGTTTGTAATCTAAAACTGTGAATTGAACTTCAGTAATCAATTCGCTACTTTTTACTTCAAGAGGATCATTAAAATAATATTCTGCAGGAGAACCCATAGGTGCCAAATCATTTTTCCTTGCATAATCTTCAAGGATTCCATGAACCGAAGGAAGATTAGAATAAGACCCTTTGTATAGTGCAGATAAAACATTCCGTTCAGCGATTTCAGCAATTCTAACAGAATTTTCATCTTTGATTTGATTACTCACACGTACACCAAGCTCAAAGAGTATATCATCCGATGAAAAATCTGTACAATCTAAATCAAATCTAGAAAAATATATTCCTTTCCTAATAAAATTACTATTTTTAATCCATTCATTTACACGTACGTGAATTAAATTGAGTTCTTCAAAAGAACCTCTATGTTTTATAGTAGCCACACGTCCTGCTTGCATAATTTCAAGTTTAACCTCTTGGTCCATTCAATCCCCCAAATCAAAAAATAATTTTAACAGATTCTGAATATTTATAAAGAATTTCATTACTTATCACTTGAAAATTTTTAAATCACTTAAAATAATTTTTAAATCAGTTTTAAAAAAAATTTAAATCACTTAAAAGATTTAAAATCACTTTAAAACATAAAATAACTAATTTTTCTAAAATTTTATAATATGTCCATCTTTTTTTAAAAGAATAAACAACTATAAAATATTAAACTTTATTTTTTATTTTTTAATGACAATAGCTATGGGCTTATTGAGGCAACTACTATTAATCCTAATTTAGAATATGCAATTTTTAGATTATAATAATATCTAAATTCATTTATATCTCAATGATTTTTTTAGATAAAAAATTCTCTTTATATATATTATTGAAAAGGTTATTAAAAACATTTTCGATAATTATATTAAAACCCTTAAATTCCAACTAATCACTACATAGTTTTTCTAGTAAATAGCTCAAATATTTTAAAATAATATAATTTCATAGCTTAATTTTAATAATAAAAAATAATGATAGGGATAATAATAAAGAAAATAATTTAAATATTAAAAATTATGAATTATTATAT
>WRNS01000194.1 GCA_009776495.1 Methanobrevibacter sp.
AAAAGATGAAGAAAAATTACTAAGTTCTTTAAATGGAGAATATTTTAATAAAGAGTTTATTGATGATTTATCTTTTGAAGATGAAAATAAAGAAGAAGTATCTGCCATCGAACTTGAAAAAAGTGAAAAATCACCTTTAGTTTCCATAATTGCTGGTAGTGATTCTGATATGGAAATAGCTACAAAAGCCTGTGAAGTGCTGAATAATTTAAATATTAATTATGATATTAATATTTTATCACCAATTAGATTTCCTGCCAAATTTGAAAAATATATCCAATCTGTAAAAGACGTGGAGCTATTTTTAGCTGTGAGTGGATTGTCTGCACATGTTACAGGTTCAATAGTAGCTTTAAGCGAAAAACCAGTTATTGGAGTTCCTTGCTCTAGTCAAATTAATGGAAGGAATTCCTTGCTTGCCATGGTCAATATGCCTCCTGGTGTTCCTGTAGCNACAGTNGGAGTGGATAATGGAGGAAACGCTGGAATTTTAGCTGCTGAAATTTTAGCTCTTTCAAATAAAGAAATTGAATCTCATTTAAAAAAATCAAAACACACTGTTGATGATTTGAAATAAAATATTAAAAGATTTAAACGAACATAATTGATTAGGAAATAAATCCTTTAAAGTGATTTTATGGAAAATTTTTTGAAAAATAATCAAGATAAGTTAGAAATTTTAAAAATAGACGAGGAAGTTTCTGCCAAATATGAAGCAGCTAAAGAAATAAAAAAACACCCTGAGAAAATCGTGATTCTGAATAATGTCAAAGGTTATGATATGCCAGTGATATCTGGAATCTGTAACAGGAGAGAAAAAATAGCTATGTCTTTAAATTGTGAGGTTAATGAAATAATCTATAAAATCATTGAAGCTACTGAAAATCCTCAAAAAATAACTAATTTAAGTAATTTAAATAATTATAATAGTTCAAAAGCTGATTTAAGTAAAATTCCAATTTTAACTCATTATAAACGTGACGGTGGAGCTTACATAACTTCAGGAGTAATATTTGCTCGAGATCCCGAGACGAAAGTTCAAAATGCCTCAATTCATAGGATGTTAGTTCTTGGAAAAGATAAATTAGCGGTTAGAATCGTTCCAAGAAATTTATACACTTATTTTAAAAAGTGTGAAAAATTAGGAAGGGATTTAGACATAGCTATAGCTATTGGGATGGATCCTTCAACATTACTTTCCTCTACAACCTCAATCCCTATTGACCATGATGAAATGGAAGTAGCTAATGCCTTTAAAAGTGGGGATTTAAAGCTATTAAACTGTGAAGATACAGATTTAAAAGTCCCTGAAGCAGATATTATATTTGAAGGTAAGATATTAACAGGTGAAAGAGCAAAAGAAGGTCCATTTGTTGATTTAACAGATACTTATGATGTTGTAAGAGATGAACCTGTAATACATTTAAATAAAATGCATTTAAAAGATAATGCAATGTATCATGCTATCTTACCTGCGGGTTTTGAACATAAATTACTTCAAGGCCTTCCACAAGAACCAAGAATATTTACTGCAGTTAAAAATACTGTGCCAACTGTTAAAAATGTTGTTCTTACAGAAGGAGGGTGTTGTTGGTTGCATGCAGCTATAGCTATTGAAAAACAAACAGAAGGAGATGGAAAAAACGTTTTGTTAGCTGCGTTAGCTGCTCACCCCTCTTTAAAACACGCTGTTTGTGTGGATGAAGACATTGATATTTTTAATCCCCAAGATTTAGAGTATGCAATAGCTACACGAGTCAAAGGAGATGATGATATAATGATTATCCCAAAGGCAAGAGGTTCCACTCTTGATCCAGTAGCACTTTCTGACGGAACAACCACAAAAGTAGGCGTGGATGCTACAAAATCACTTGAAAATGATGAAAAATTCGAACGAGTGAGTTTATCTGAATAAACTACCATGACTGATTATTTTTTGATATTTCAGTCATGAAAAAAATCGATTATTGATTTTTTCTTTATTTTATCTATTCAAAGAATAATAAATTAATAATAAATAATAATTAAATAATTTAAATAATTAAATAATTGAACACACATTAGCCATAGCTATCATCAACAAATGAAATTAAGATTTTCATTACAATTAATACACTTATTGTCTTTAATCCCATTCTTATCATTTATATCATAGCCATTCCTTTCAATAAGTAGCTCTCCACAATTTGGACAATAGCTATTTTGATCGGTTTGGACATTTCCTAAATAAACATATTTTAAACCAGCGTCAATAGCTATTTCTTTAGCTTTTTTTAAAGTTTCAATACTGGTAGGTGAAACATCCCCCATCTTATAATATGGGAAAAATCTTGAAAAATGAAGTGGAACTTCTTCTCCAAGTTCATTAGCTATAAAATCTACAAAGTCTTTTATCAAGTGTTCTGAATCATTAAACCCATCGATGAGCAAATTTGTTATTTCTAAATGTTTATTATTATTATAAATCTTTTTTAAATTATCTAAAATCGGCCCTACAGTAGCTTTACAAATCTTTTTGTAAAAATCATTACTCATTGATTTTAAATCTATGTTAAATCCATCAATATGAGGTAACAGCAAATTCAAAGCTTCGCTACTCATATAACCATTACTGATAAATATATTTTTAAGACCTTTCTTGTGTGAAAGTATAGCTGTTTGGAGAACATACTCTAAGTATATGGTAGGTTCATTATAGGTAAAAGCAATTGACTTACAACCTCTGTCAATCGCATTTTTAACAGCTACTTCTGGAAGAATTTCAATAGCTTCACCTTTATTGTGAGAACTTTGTGATATGATATAGTTCTGACAGTTCAAACATCCCATGTTACACCTAAAACCTCCTAACGAGTAGGTAAGAGAAGTGGGTAAGAAGTGATATAATGGTTTTTTTTCAATTGGATCTACATTAGCTGAAGATATTAATGCAAAATTATAGCTATAGAGAGTTCCTCCTTCATTTTTTCGAGTAAGGCAATACCCACATTTACTATCATTTATCAAACAATGGTGATTACAGACATTACATTGAACTCTTTCATCATCTAATTTATCATATAAAATAGATTCAATCTTCATAATATTCCTTCTAATTTAATCCCTCTTTAAAACACGCTGTTTGTGTGGATGAAGACATTGATATTTTTAATCCCCAAGATTTAGAGTATGCAATAGCTACACGAGTCAAAGGTGATGATGATATAATAATCATCCCAAAGGCAAGAGGTTCCACTCTTGATCCAGTAGCACTTTCTGACGGAACAACAACTAAAATAGGCGTAGATGCTACAAAATCACTTGAAAATGATGAAAAATTCGAGCGAGTGAGTTTATCTGAATAAAAAAATCGATTGTTGATTTTTTTTATTTTATTTATTCAAAGAATAATAATTAAATTAAATAATTGAACCATACATCAGCCATAGATATCCATCAACGCTTGAAATTAAGATCCCACTTACAATTAATACACTTATCAC
>WRNS01000195.1 GCA_009776495.1 Methanobrevibacter sp.
CAACTTTTAGTTACTTGTGGATGTAAAGATTTCGTTAAAACAGCTAAAGTGAAATCCATAGCTAGTGGTAAATCCATAACTTTAACAGTGAAATATTTCAGTTACTTGAAAACCAAGAGCCATAACAAGTTCTTTGTTGTAAACAAAAATAAACAAGCTACTGAAATCAACTACAAAAACAATAAAGTTAAAATTGATGGGATAAAAGCTTAATTTTTATTTTTTTTATCCTTATCTTTTTTTTATTTTTTGATATTTTCCATTTCAATTTGATAAATTTATCCCAATTTATCAAAAATACTTTTTTTATAAAAAACTGCTGAAAAATTGGTAAAGAAAATTAATTTTTTGAAATTTTTATACTCACAACTGTTCAAAGGGATTCAATTTGTAGATTTAATATCTTGTGTTAATATTTCAAAAATTTGAAGACAAAAAACAAGAATTTTTCAAATTGATTGAAAGCAAATGTGTTATGCTTTTTTTTTTTTAAACAGTGAACATATTAAAAAATAATAAAAATTGAAACGGAACCCCAAAGGCCTCTTACTAACTTAATAGCGCCGCCACCACATGGTGACGTATCCTAAGGGGACGTTACCCGATTTCACTTTATATTATGTAAGTTTTATTATATAAATTTTTGCTTTTTTTAAATTCTTTTCATTGTTAATTTTTTCAATATCCTTCTTTGAAACAGCTATATTTATTAAAAATAAAATAAATTAATCAAAATTGAAAAATATTTTACTAATTGTTATAAATTTTACTTTTAATTTTTTAGAAATAAATTAGTTAGTTAAATATTAACTTTTAAAATTTTTAGAATAAATTTAATAAAGTAAATTATATTTTTAAAAAGTTTTTGATTTATATTTAATGATTAAATTTTGATTTTAAGGGTTTTAAAAAGATAAAAAATATAAAAAAAAAAATAAAAGAATTTTACGTTATGTTTTTAAAATTAATTTTTATAAGAATCCTATTTTGATTCATTATAGATTAATCCAAGTGCTATTGATTCAAAAATAATCATAAATGGTATTATTATTAAGAATCCAATGATTGCTCCGATTAGTGGAATTATTGCAACTATACCAAGTACGAACCCTATTATACCTCCGATTATGTATAGCAATATAAACCAAATAACATAATTTCCCCATCCAATTTTAGCAACAGTATCAAATATTTCTCTAATTTCAAAAATAGAGCTTAATTTTGAAGTTTCAGCTAATCTAGCTTTAGCAATCAGCATAAAGAATGAGAATATCAATATTAAAATAAAGTATACACCTTGCACCAAAGCAAAGCTAATGTTTAATTGATTTAAATGTACAGCAGATGAATTAGTTGAATAAGAACTATTAATCATAGATATATACTGATTAACTATTCCTCCATTAAACAACCCTAAAGCATATGCAAGGATAACTGTAATTATAATTGGGATTATTAAATAAACAATACTTAAAACAACTACTTTAATACCATCAACAATGTTTTCACCAAATTTAAAACCAGGAAAAGCATTTATATTTTCACTCATCAGTCTATTTTCAATAACTTCTCTTGTAACTCCTAAGCTATATCCACTGTAAATCAATCCAATTATTATAACTGAAATTAGTGTAATTATCCCAAAAAAAGCTGCTACGATAAAACTCTTAAATGAAACTGAAATCACTGTTATAAAAATTAATATAATTATTGGTATAGTTAATATTCCTATATCCACCAATTTTTTCAAATTTTTTGCAGGATAAGTTAGAGAATCTTCAAAGATTTTTGTCATATCCATTTTTTCACCAAAAAATATTTTTTTTATTAATATTCTAATTGTTAATATATACAATTGGATTAATATAACTATTTATTATGGAAATGAATATTCAATGTTTTTATACAGTTGTTAGCTATAATCCGAATTATTTTAATAATTTTATCTAATTTAACTAAGTTAAAATATTTTAAAAAAACATTTTATTATTTTTAAGAAAAAACAATCTTTCCATAAAAAATAGCTAAGATTATGTTGGTATTTTAGGAGAAATTATAGAATTAAAGATTTGAAAAGTATTTGGGTGTTTTTTAAGAAATAAGTTAATAATTAAAGATTTGAAAGTTGGTATAAGGGTATTTTAAGAAATAAGTTAATTATTAAAGATTTGAAAGTTAGTATAAGTGTATTATAAAGAAATAAGTTAAAAAAAGTAAAAATAAAAAAAATAAATAAAAAATTAAAAAATTTTATTAATAATTTTTAGATTCATTGTACAGTAATCCAATTGCTCTTGAATAGTACATTAGGAAAAATGGAGCAACAATTATAACTCCAATAACTATAGCTAACAAGATACCTGCAACGAAATTTAATACAAATTGTAAAATCAATAAGACAATGATCCATAGAATGTAGTTACCCCATCCTATTTGGCCTATTTTATCGAAAACATCCATAACATTAAGTGCAGCACCTAAACTATCGGTTTCAGCAAATCTTCCTAGTGCAACAATGTACAACAATCCAAATATAAGATATATAATGCCTATTATGAAGAACACAAAGAAATTAGCTACTAAAAATGTTGACATGGAATCAGCAGAAATAGCAAACGTAGATAAGCCTATTCCTAAAAATCCAATTATAGCTGAAAGTATAGTAGGAATAATAGCATAAATGATTCCTAAAATAAAAACTTTAATTCCATCAATTATCATTTGGCCCCAATCAAATTCTGGTAGCCCTTCTTCTAAAGCGATTGTTTTTTTAATTATATTAAGCCCATAACCTGCATAAATAATATCTAGAATGAGCACTAATAAAGCTCCTAATAGACCTATTACAGCCATACCAGCTAGTGCAGTTACATCACTACCAAAAAAAAGTGGTAAAACCATTACAAAAAAAGGGATTGTAGCTACAAAAGCTAAAACACCTAATATTAATAATTTACTAAAATCTTTCGTTGGATAGGTTAAAGCATCTTTGAATAATTCAACAACTTCCATTCTTTTCACCTCTGAAAAATAAAAAATTTTACATTTTCGCAATGACTCATCCCATTTTTCCTTAGCTATAATTTTTTAATAAGGTTAATTATTGTTTTTTTAATAAAACATCAAGATAAAAATGGAATAATATCATATAAAGTAAAATATCCCATGAACTAGTATTTATACTTTTATATTCAATTATTGCTATAATATGAGTTTATATTCTTTGAAATGTATTAAATTAAAATTCATTGAAAAAAAGAATTTAATAGTTAAAGATTTTAGTTTTATTTTAAATGATTTTATTTTTGTTAAGATAAAAATAAATAAAATTTAAAATTTAAGGATTTTGATTAAGTAAAAATAAAAAATAATAAAAATAAATAAAAAAATTTAAAGATTTTATTTTTTTAAAATAAAAAATTATAAAAATAATTAAAAAAAATTTAAGGATTTTAGTTTAGTAAA
>WRNS01000196.1 GCA_009776495.1 Methanobrevibacter sp.
AAAAATTTGTTATTAATTAAAAAAATAAAAAATAATATAAATAAAATAAAAAAATATAAAAATAAAACAAATAATTAAAATTAAAAAATTAAAAAAATATAAAAATAAAAAAAATATATTTATGATTTAAGATTGTGTAAATCAAACCAGTTTTCCATTAATTCCCAAGGAAATAGTGCAAAACCATCTGCTCCTCCATTGTAGGCAGCTTGACAATTTTCTTTAAGTTCTTTCCCTGAGAGTGAAGTTTGATTCCCATCACTACCATAAACTTGAATTCCAATGCAAACATTGGCCCAAATGGCAGTGTTTTTGAAATAAGAAGACATTTCTTTAATCCATTCAGAATTTTCATTGTAATTACCTGAATAGGTCATAGGGATTATAACATCCGCATACCAGGATAAAGCAGAAATATCCTGACCATAATACTTTATGCTCTGTTTTTCAGGCATGACAGTAACAGATAATGTTAAATTATCATCTAACTCCTCGCTAACCATAGCTACAAATTTTGTAATGGCATTTGAAGATGTTATTCCATTAGGATAGTTATATTCATAAGCATTTCCAGGATATCTAATATAATCTAATTGAATACCTCCAACTCCATCAATAGCTGCTAATTTTTTAATTTCTTTGATTTTTTTATTAAAATAAGGATAATTAAAGTCTTTAGTTGTGGTATTTATTGGATTAATCCATGTTTTATCATAAAAACACTGAACCCAAAGATGAACTTTAATATTTTTGTTATTTGCTTTCTTTATCCAATTAGAGACATTTTTTTCACCATAAATATCCACTGCACTTGAATGTAGGAAGATATCTGTAATACCATATTTAGACAAAGTATCCAAATCAACATCATTCATGTTATGCCCTTTAACCCATATACCAGTTTCAATATTGTCTTTTGCCATTCTATTTAAAGTAAATGTAGCTAATACAACCATGACAAAAATTAATAAGATTATAGCTATTTGCTTTTTGTTTAACTTCAGTAATTTTTCTAAAATTGTGTGAATTAATTTTTGCATATTTTTTCCAATTATAAATTAATTTTAATAAAAATTCATAATAAATGCCCAACTTTATTAATTGTATGGAAATAAAAATTCCTCTTCTAAATTTTTCCAATAATAGCTTGAAAAGCTCAATTGTAAAAACAAGGATATTATAAAAAGGATTGTTTGACATTTATATAAATAATATATCTTTTTAGATATAAACTTTATTTTTCTCTTTGAAAAAAAAGTTTTAAAGTAAGTTAAAAAGAAATTTTCGGTTGTTGAAAAGAAAAATTGATGTACATATGAAAAATTTTAAAAAATTAAAACATTTATTAGTTATCATCTGCTCTTTGTGAAATTTAAATACTTATAATAAACAATAGTTTCATTATTAAGTTTGACTTTTAAAGTAAAACTATTGATAAAATAATTAAAATAAATAAAGTGGTTTAATATGGAGCAAAAAGTAAATTTAAAGGAAATTAAAGGGGTGGGAGAAAAATTATCCCAAAAAATTCTTCGATCAGTTGGAGGAGAAAATAATTTAGAGAAAATAGTTAAAGAATTAGATTTAGAAAAGTTATATTCCATTGAGGGGATAAGTCAAAGAAAAGCAGTTGAAATAATGAATCAACTACTTGGAAATCCTGCTGAAAAATTTTTAAAAAGTGAAAGAGCTATTCTACTTTATGAAGAAATAATTAAGAAAATCTTGGATTATTCCAATACTAAATTCTCAGAAAATAGAATTTTACTTTTATATCCTTCAAAAGATAAATTAACTATTGAAAAAAAGGCGAAATTTATTATGGAAGCTAAAGAAAAAGTTTCTAAATTGCCCATAATTAAATTAAGAGGATTGATGAAAAATTTGGACGTTCCAAAGGAGATTAAACCTAAATATGATCCAAGTAAAGCCATTCTTGTTGAAAGTCAAGAGGATAATGATTATTTAATCGAACTTGGATTAAATCAATATTTTCCAATATTAACTGCTTCAGAATCACCTGCCTTAAAAGAAGAAATCAGAAGCTATGAACTAATATATTATGTTTATTCAGAGGGATTTTTAGATATAGGAGATATGGATAATTTCATAATGATTAACAAAGAAGTTCCTAATTATGAGATTGTTCCTGAAGTAATATTAAATTATTTCATTATTAATCAAGATTTATTTACAAAGGTTGCAGAAATTAGAAAAATTTTAAATAAAGAGTCTAATTTAAATGAAATCTCAGACATTTTAGAAGAATTAAATAATACTGAAAATAAAGTCGATTTAGAAGAACTTATTAATTCTGTTAAAAATGATGCAGATAATGAAATCAAAATAGCTATAAAAAACATTGACTTTGAAGGAGATGAAGTACTTGATTTATTAAATAATAATCTCCCACCGAAAATAGAGAAAATATTTGATGAAATTATTCATAAATCCAAAGCAATTATTGTTGAGAAAAGTGGGATAGACTTTGATCCATTCCTAAAAAAATATCCTTTGGAGATAGATGAAAAAGAAATTGAACGGATTAAAAGATTAGAAAATTCAAAGCTGGAAAATGATTTATTTGATAAAAAAGTTAAAGTGGCTAAACATTTAGCAAGTATTAAAAAATTTGTAAAGGAGGAAGTTGAAGAAACATTGAAATTTGATTATGAATTTTGTTTAGGGAGTTTTGCATATGAATATAATTTAAACCCTCCTAAAATATCGGATAATTTTAAATTAAAAGGTGCATTACACTTAGAACTAGGTCTAGAAAAAGGAGAAAATATACAAAAGGTTGATTATGACCTAAGTTACCCTGACAATGTTGCATTGTTAACTGGAGCTAATAGTGGAGGAAAGACCACTTTACTTGAAACAATAGGTCAGGTATCTATAATGGCACAAATGGGACTACCCGTATGTGCTGATTATGCAGAAGTTAAGTTATTAGATGAGATATATCATTTTTCTAAGAAGAGATCTTTAGATGCAGGAGCATTTGAATCGTTTTTAAATGTATTTTTACCTATAGTAACAACGAATAATGAAAAATTAGTGCTTTTAGATGAATTAGAAGGAATTACCGAATTAGAAGCCGCAGTTAAGATTATTTCTAGTTTTATTGAAATGATAAAAGATACAAACTCCTATGCAATTATTGTAACCCACATGGCAAGAGAATTAATGAAATATGCAAATGTTAGAGTCGATGGAATAGAAGCTAAAGGACTAGATAAAGAATACAATTTAATTGTTGATAGGACTCCAAAAATGAATTGTTTAGCTAGAAGTACCCCAGAGTTAATTTTAAAAAGAATATATGAAAATTCAGAGGGAAAGATTAAAGAAGTTTATGGAGAAATATTAAAAAAATTCTAATTAAAAAAAAATATAAATCTATTTCATTTAATTAAAAAAAAAAAAAAAAAAAAAAACTTAAAAAAAAA
>WRNS01000197.1 GCA_009776495.1 Methanobrevibacter sp.
ATATTTTTTTTTTTTTTTTTTTTAGTAATTATTATTAGATCTTCAAAAGTTTAAGAATTCCTCATTTTTAGAAATATTTTTAAACTATAAAAAATATTTGTTAAATTATGCATAATCTTTTTATTTTTAATAGAAGTGATAAGTATAAGTTATAAGTTAATCTACTCTCACAATAGTATTGATTATAGCAACAGTTTTTTTTTAAAAAAGAAATTTCTTTTATACTGATTATTATGAAGAAAAGAGTATTCTAACTTTTTTTATTTTTATTTCAATTACTTATAACTTTTTAATTTTTTATTAACATTTAAATATTTTTTATTTTTTAAATTTACTAATTTTTATTAAATTAAAAAAATTTAATTTTTCTTTATTTTTTATAATCTCCATTAATATTATTTAAGATATTTTTAAAATTATGCTAAGTCTTTTTATTTTTAATAGAAGTGATAAGTATAAGTTATAAGTTAATAGGATTCCAAATCAGCATTAATTATAACAACATTTAAATACAAGAATTAATAATTATTTTAATGAAAAGGTGTTAAAAAAAAAATTATTTCATTCAATACTTTCCAACTTGAGTATTTTTTTGAATTTTTAAGATCTATATTTTAAAAAATTATTCTATTGAATGGAAAAATGATAAAGGAATTTATAAAAAAAGAATTTATAATCAGTCAGGATATTTTATTATTTTATAATTTATTTTTATTATTATTGAACATTAGTTTAATGGAGGCGAGTATAATGTTTTATTCTTCAAAAATCGTGGCAGACTTCAGTTTTTGATTTTTATTGCAAAGCAGAAAATCTAAACACATTTAATAAACTAAAAGGAGTTTGATAATTTGAAGAGTAATCATAAAAGATTTTTCATTGGAACTACTTTAATTCTTATCTTATCATTAGTAGCAGTAGCTATGGTTCCAGCTATTTCTACAGTAACCGTGACAGCCAAACCTAGTGCAGATACAAATTTGCCATATGTGAATCACACAACAACCTGGTATAATTATTGTCCCCTGTGTGGAAGCTATAATACTTTAGTAATAAACCCTAAAGGAACTTATGAAGTTGAATTAACTTGTTCTGCTTGTCAAGCAGACTATTGTGCTGTAACAGGTCAAGACAAATATGGTCATGGATCAAGGGCAAACCTTATTTCTGCTGAAAGTGATTATTCAAGAAATAATCTCTTCATGGAACTGATGAATTAATAGAACTGGTTTAATAGAACTGGTTTAATAGAATTGATGATTTTATGGAGTTTTTGTTTTAATAGATTGTATGATGGTATACAGCTACTGATTTTTTTCAAAAATCAATTAATTTCGTCTGATTCTTTGAATAATTTGCAAGAATAAATATTGATTTATAAATATTGATTTTTATATTAGGAAGTAAATCGATTATATATTGTTTATTTGAAATTTATTAAATGATTTCAAAATTTTTTGAAAATCATTATTTAATTTATTTTAAACAACAATTTTTTTTAATTTTTAAAATTAACAAATATTTTTATTCCTCTTGATTTTTTATAACCACAAAATATTTATATGATATTAATTAAATAATATAGATTGAATAAATACATTTACAAATTCAGAATTGCTATTTTAAAAACTAAGTATTATGGTATTTTTATATTTAATGATTGAATATGATTATGCTATAGTTTTTTTTTAATCGAGGTGAAAAAATGATTATTGATATTGATTTACAACATTTTTGTTGTGGTCCTAAAGGATGTCAAATTGAAATTTCCTATGGAGAGATGATGGACGCAGAATAAGCGATTTTTTTTCCATTATTCTATTTTAAGAGTTTCAAAAATTTTTTTATATTTTTTTTTACATTATCTTAGTTTAATCCATATTTTTTACTATAATTTTTTTCATAATTTAATTTTTTTTAAAGCTTTTTTTATAATTAGATTTTTTTTAAAATCCACTTAGATTTTTTAACTAAACTATAAATCACTTATAAATATTTATAACAATAGTCATATAATCATTTATTATAAATTAAATTTAAAGTGTATAATATTAATTAAAATAAATTCATTTATTGATGAGGTAATTTAATGGTCATTATTATTGGTTCGGGTGCTGGTGGAGGAATTTTAGCTATGGAATTAGCATTAGCTAATATCCCTGTCACAATTATTGAAAAAGGGCCTTTTATAAATGTTAAAGATGCTTTTAATTATTATGATGAGTTTGAAGAACCAATTGATTTGTTAAAAACTTCTTGTGTCGGTGGATCTACTGTAGTTGCCGCAGGAAACGGTGTAAGAGTTCTTGAGAGTGAACTTGATAATTTAGGGGTTGACATTTCCCAAGAATTGGATGAAGTTGAAAAATTACTTTCGGTTCATGAAATGAATGATGATTCTTTTGGTGATGGAACAAGAAAAATCATGGAAGTAGCTAATGATTTAAAGTTAAATGTTAGAAAGATGCCTAAGTTCATTAGAGATGATGAATGTATTCCATGTGGCCATTGTTCATTTGGATGTTTACAGAACGCCAAATGGTCATCTATCGATTTTGTTGAAATAGCTATTAACAATGGGGCTAAACTTTCCTCTTGTGTAGAAGTAAGGGATATAGCTATTGAGGACGGAAAGGTCAGTGGAGTACATGTTAGAAAAAAAGGTAAAAATGATGGTGAATATTTAGATTCTTTCATTAAATCAGATTTAGTCATATTGGCTGCAGGTGCTATTGATTCAGCTATTTTACTCCAAAAAATCGGAATAAAAGCTGGTGAAAAATTTTTCATGGATTCTTTTGTTACTATTGGTGGAAAACTTGAAAATATTAAGTTTAATAAGGAAGTACAAATGAATGCTTTGATTGAAGGAAAAAATTTTATTCTTTCTCCTCATCATGCACAATTTGTGGCAAATGAACTTGAAGAGCAAGGTGTTCACCAAAAAGATATTTTGGGATTGATGATTAAGATTCCTGATGATAATTATGGAAAAATAATTGATGGAAAGGTAATTAAAAATAATTCCCAAAAAGATGTTAGATTCATAGCTGAAGGATCTGCTTTAGCAGGAGCTATTTTAATCGAAGCTGGTGTTGATCCAAAGTCAATTGTTTCTACAAATCTTAGAGGGGCCCATCCTGGAGGAACTGCAGCTATTGGTGAAGTAGTTGATATCAATTTGGAAACTGAAATAAATGGGTTGTTTGTTAGTGATGCAAGTGTTTTACCTCAATCTCCTGGAGCACCACCTATATTAACAATATTGGCATTATCAAAAAGACTTTCTAGCTACATTATAAATACTTATTTTTGAGGAAATAACTCTTTTTTTTAATTAATTAATGTGAAATTTTTTTTCGGAAAAATAGTGTGTTTTCTAAAATTTGGAAGTTTTTTTTTTTTTTTTTTTTTTTTTTAAAAATTTTTTTTTTTTTTTTTTTTT
>WRNS01000198.1 GCA_009776495.1 Methanobrevibacter sp.
ATATTTTTCATATTTTTCTTAGGAAGATCTTAGTTATTTTTAAATTTATTTCATATTTTTAAAGTTTTTCTTATTAAAATCCTTAATTATTTTTTAAAATACTTTTTAGAGAAAAAAATCATTTTAAAAAAAATTATTAAATTATTCTACTTAAGTGTATATTTTTGATTTTGAGATAAAAAAAGTTCTATTTTGTTCATGAGAAAAGTTTTCATTTTATAGTACCTATTAGCATGTGAATAAAAATATGGATTATTCCATTTTTTACAAAATACTATAATTTATTTAAATGACTATAGAAAAACATGAATTTGAAATGAAAAACCACAAAGTTTATATTATTTAAATAAAAAACATAAGTTCCATCTAAGAACCTGAACATTTAATAAATTTTAAAGTTCTTAGCTAAAATTTTGGAGGTAAAAAATTATAAGTAAGATAGAAATGTTTTTTGCATTTATTCTTATTGCTTTAATTGCTAGTAGTGGTACAATATTTGCAAATAGCATGAATGGCACAGCTGAAAATCTTTTTACTAAAGATATCTATAATTCAACTGTAAGTTCATTTCAAAACAATGATAATTCGATTGACTTTATCAATCAAGAAAATAATTCAATTAACAAAACAGAATTTACAGATTTAAATGAACCAGTGATAAAAAATACAGATGACAATTCGGCTAATACGAGAGATACGAGCCAAAGTGAAAAAACCCAAAAAGAAATTATTGGTAATAATTCTAATACGTTGGTTATAGTGAATAACACTATGACTGAAAATAAAACTATAGATAACTTATCATCTATAGAAAAAGTAGCTAATTTACAAGCTACAAATAATCAAAATTTAAATAATAATTTAACTAGTGTTTTAGCTGCAGGTGATGGTGGCAGTTTATTTAGTCAAAAATCTATCTTAAATGCAGCAACCAATGTGAAAAATTATATTGAACAAAATGGTAGACTACCAAATTATGTTACAATTGACAAGCAACAAGTGTCTATGAATGATTTTTTATATTTACTTGCAAAATCTATTGTGAATGTAGATAAAAAAATAAATTCAGATGTACTTTTCAAAAATGTGAAAGAACCAAGTAATCCAAGTGGAAATACTATTACTGGAAATCTTAACAAAAATGCATATTTAACTTTATCTCAAAATGTTGTGAATTTCATAGAAAATAATGGTCAAGCACCAAACTATGGTTCTACATCCTTAGGAAAAGTTCAATATCAAACAATGATTTACGCATTTTCTAGAATACTTGATTTTTCTAAAAATAATGGTGTCATGCCAAATTACGTCACATTAAACACTAAAAATCCAGCGAATTTAAATAAAATAATTCCCAAATTTGAAAGCAATGTTGAAAATAATAGTTTTACTGGATCTGTTAAAGTAAGTTTAGCTGAAATAAAAGATGCTGGAAGCAGAGTTGAAGCATTTTATAATACTAATAAAGTATTACCTAATTATGTTACAATCTCTGGAAAACAGTACTCAATGGCTGAATTTCTATATTTAGCATCTACAGCAATTCATAATATTAACAACAATTTAAACAATGATGTTAGTAGTATGGCTGTGAAAAATCCAGCAAATCAAAATGGAAACTCAAAAGCTGGAGAAATCCAGAAAGTTGCTTATATTGATTTAGCTTCTAGAGTTTCTGCGTACATAGCTAAAAATGGTCAAGCACCAAATTATGGAGAATCTACATTAGGTAAAGTTGAATTCAAACTATTAGTTCTTGGATTCTCAAAAATCCTTAGATTCACACAAGATAACAAAGCATTGCCAAATTATGTCACTTTAAATAAAAGTGGATCTATAAAAGATAATTCATCATCCTCATCATCATCCTCTCTGAATGATAAGTATAATGGAGAATCTCTTGCAAGTTATTTAATAGCTACTACTAACTGTCAAGTCAATGATGCGACAATAAAGGCGTTAGCTCTTGAATTAACTAAAGGATGCACAAGTGAATGGCAGAAAGCAGAGGCAATATTCAATTATGTTAGAAACAATATTAGTTACAGTTTCTATTATAATACAAAAAATGGTGCTAAAAATACATTATCAAGCAAAGTTGGGAATTGTGTTGACCAAAGTCATTTATTAATTGCATTATCCAGAGCAAGTGGACTAGCTGCAAGATATGTCAATGGTGAAGCTAAATTCACAAGTGGAAACACTTATGGACATGTATGGGTCCAAATAAAAATTGGAGATACATGGGTAGTGGCAGATCCAACAAGCAGAGACAATAGCTTAGGCACTATCAATAACTGGTACACAAATTCTGCTAAAATATATGGAAAATATGCATCAATAAGTTTTTAAATTTGCTTAAAAATCTTAGTAAAAATTTTTTTACAAAATCAAAAGGGGATTACCCCTCTTCTTTATTTTTTTTCTGACGAATATTCTATCAAATATAATAATAATTCATTGAATACTCATTATAACATTGTTACAAAGAGTATTAATATTAATTACAAAAAGAAGCGTTAAATCTAAATAAAAATTAAATACTTTTTTTTAGAAAATTTTAATAAATAACTATTTTTAATTTAAACATTTTAATGAATTTTATTTAAAAATTGATTAATCTCATGGTAGATTACAATTAAAACCCTTTATTCTCTAATATTTTTTTAGGGTTATCAATTAAAGCTTTCATAACTTCATCTTTAGCTAAACCTGCACCTAAACCTATTTTTTGAGCTTGTTCAAACGTAATTAAATCGTTTGGAGAATGAGCATCAGTATCTATTACTAAATCAGCACCAATTTCAGTAGCTAAGCAGGCAACATGACCATTAGCTAAACAATGACCTTTTCGACCACTAATTTCTAAAGTAATCTTATTTTTTTTAGCTATTTCTACTTCTTCTAAAGTTATGAGTCCAGGGTGAGCTAATATATCAACATTTGAAGATTTAACTGCTGCTAAATTAGTTCCCTCAACAACAGGTTCTGCTAATGTTTCTCCATGAACAATGATAATTTCTGCCCCTAATTTTATTGATTTTTTTGCAAGTTTATCTATGACTTCAGCAGGAACATGAGTTATCTCAGCTCCAGGAACAACATTTATATCCCAGTTATTGTTTATATCGTCTATTGCCTCTTTAATCTTAGAAATAGCTTCAAGGTTAGATGAATCAATATGATCTGTAATAGCTATTGTTTCATGACCTAAAACTTGAGCTCTTCTAGCTATTTCTGATGGGAGTAATTCCCCATCACTAAATAAACTGTGCATATGTAAATCTATTCTTTTCAAAAGAATTTCTCCTTGTTAAGTTATTAAATAAATTAATAATACCTAAATGATATTCTTATTTTTTATTATTTTTAAATTTTTTTTTTATAATGTATAGGGATTTTTTTAATTTTTTTTATTATTTTTAAATTTTTTT
>WRNS01000199.1 GCA_009776495.1 Methanobrevibacter sp.
ATATTTTTTTAAAAAAAAAGAAGAAATCCTTTATTTTGTTATTAAAAAAATTAAAAAAATGAATATTTATAATTATTTAAACATTGAATATTCAAAATACAGTAAAAAGTATAACACTTAAAAAATATAATAATAAATAGCTATTCAATATAGATATAAAAACTTTATAAGATTAATTTTAATAGCATTAATAATTAATACCATTAGTAAGATTAAATAATTAATACCATTAATAACATCAAAAAATATTTATCTTAAATTATTTTCAAGTAGATAAAGAAGGTATGAAAATGTATAAAATAGGAGAAGCTCTTGTTGGAGATGGAAATGAACTTGCACATGTTGATTTGATTATCGGAGATAAAGATGGGCCGGCTGGAACTGCCTTTGCAAATGGAATGGCGCAGCTATCCATTGGCCACACTCCACTTTTATCTGTGATAAGACCAAATTTGATGACTAAACCAGCTACTTTAATCATTCCTAAAGTTACAGTTGGAGACTTAGGGGATGCTAGTAAAATATTTGGACCAGCTCAAACAGCTGTCGGTAGAGCCGTAGCTGATGCCGTGGAAGAAGGACTCATTCCAATAAAAGATTGTGAAGATTTAGTACTTATGGTAAGTGTTTTTATCCATCCTGAAGCTGAAGACTATAGGAAAATATATCAA
Source organism: Methanobrevibacter sp. (assembly GCA_009776495.1). Taxonomy (GTDB): domain Archaea; phylum Methanobacteriota; class Methanobacteria; order Methanobacteriales; family Methanobacteriaceae; genus Methanorudis. The sequence goes on from WRNS01000199.1 coordinate 672, forward strand.
TATAACTATGGAGCTACAAAATTAGCTATTAGAAGAGCTATGGCTGATTATCCAAGCATTGAAAAAGTATTAGATGAAAAAGACAGGGGAACCCATCCAATAATGGGATTCAAAGTTTCAAGATTATGGAAACCTCCGTACCTGCAAGTTGCTCTTGATTTGGACAACATTGATACCATGGAGAAAATCATCGACGCCCTGCCAAATAGAGAAAGAATACTTCTTGAGGCAGGAACCCCACTTATTAAAAAGTTAGGTGTTGGTGTGGTTAGCAAAATTAGAGAGCTACGTCCAGATGCATTCATAATAGCTGATTTGAAAACATTAGATGTTGGAAGAGTTGAAGTTAAAATGGCAGCGGATGAAACTGCAGATGCAGTAGCTATTTCTGGACTTGGAACAATTGAATCTATTGAAAAAGCTATTCATGAGGCCCAAAAACAAGGTATATACTCAATGTTAGACATGATGAATGTAGACAACTTTACAGAGAAGTTAAGTGAAATAAATGATAATTTGAAACCAGATATAGTTTTATTACATAGAAATGTTGATCTTGAATCTTATAAAGCTGAAAAAGGAGAAGATGTTGGCGATATGAGTGAATGGGGAAATATTAAAGATATTAAAAAATTACTTGGAAAGAGTCTTGTAGCTGTTGCTGGAGGAATCACCCCAAAAAATATCGAAGACGCCATTAAAAAAGGATCAGACATTATTATCGTAGGCAGATACATTACAGGATCAAGAGATGTAAAAAGGTCTACAGAAGACTTTTTAAAACATTTACCAGAAGATCCTGACACAATGAGAGTAGCTCTTGAGGAAGACGAATCTATTTAATAGAATAACTAAGTAAATAACGAAAAATAATTAGTAACGAAAAATAGCTATTTCATTAGTAATAATTTAACTAATGAATAGCTAAATTTATTATTTTAAATATTCAAAATTATAAAAAATAAATTTAAATAAAATAAAAAAAATTAAAAAATTAAAAAAAAAATTCTAAATTAAAAAAATAATAAAAAAAATAATAAAAAAAATATTCAAAAATTAAAAAAATAAATATAAAAATTCTGAAAAGGAATCGTTTATAATTTTAATATGAGTTTATTATAAACTCTTTTAATCTGTTAGATAAGTCTTCATAATAATCTTCATTAACCTTAGTCTTATCTAATTCTTTTTGAATGAATTTATATTTAGATAATAAATCATCATAATCTTTTTGAAGATTTGAAAGCCTTTTAGAATCTTTGGATTCCATGTTTTTTATAATATTTTTTAAATTATCAACTTCATCTTCTAGAATTCTTTTATCTTCTTCTAAAATAGTTATTCTTTTATTGTTAGTAGAAAACTCTAAATTCTTTCTTTTTTTAAGTTTTTCATTTAAAAAAGCTATTTTATCAACTAAATCGTCTTCAGTAGATATATTATCATTAATTCGTCGATTTAGAATTGTTTCATTAGACACATCGGATCCTAAAGACCTTTCACCATTTATTTCCTCATATAGAGTAGCTATCTCCTCAACTAACTTGTTTTCCTTAGACATTCTTTGATTGATTTGATTATTTAAATTAGAAATCTCATCACTTAGAATAGCTACCTTTTTATCATATTCTGACATTTTATAATTATATCCCTTTAATTTTTCTTCAATATGATCTTTTTCTTCCAATTGTTTATTTAAATAAGCAATTCGTTTTTTATAATCTGAAATTTTAGACTCAAATCGTTCGAATTTACTTTCGAAACTCATTTGATTTTTGACTTTTTTATTCAAATCAGCTATTATGTAATTTAAATCTTCTTCTGTTTTCTCTTTCTCCTCTAACCTTTTATTTAAAGAAGATATTTCACTAGTGATGTTTTCCTCTATAGCTTTTTTCTTATTAAGTTCTATGTTTAAATTATTTACTTCTTTTTGTAAACTTTCTTCAATATCTTCCTTTTTATCTAATTGCGATTTTAGATTAGATAACCTATCACTCAATGTATCTTCTATGGTCTTTCTATCATCGAGTTTTTTATTTAAAGCATCAATTTCTTCCTGATATTCTGTGATTTTAGACTCATATGACTGAAGGTCAGTACCATCACCTGATTTTTCATCGATTTGTTTTTCCAAATCAGCTATTTCATCACGATACTTTGCAATTTCAGACTCATAATCTTCTGTGGAATCAGATTTATTATCTTCAAGCTGTTTTTTTAAATTAGCTATTTCCTCTTGAAGTTCAAAAATAGTAGAATTATTGTCCTGAATTACAGACTCTAATTCTTCATTACTTTCTTTTAAAACCTCATAATCAGATTTTAAAGAATCAATAGCTTCAGAACTTGCTTCATCACCATCTATTTGCTCTTGATAATCAATTGGTAAAATTAAAACCGTCTCTTGGTCATCGAAAATGTTTTCTTGTTTAGGTATTGTAATTTGTACTTGTTCTGTTTTGTATTTCTTGACTTTATTGTTTTTGAGAGTTCTCTTATATTCTCTCGAATATTTTTTTACAACACCAGTTATATGCTTCATGAAATCCCCTAAAAATAGATTAGCCCACTATATATCTCTTATTGAAGTTCTACATTAATATCCTATATTTATAAAATATTCATTTTTATATATATTGCTTTACTTATTTAAATTTTGTTTATAATCTACAAATTTTCTATTATTATATATTGTAAAATAATTTACTTAAAGTATATTGTAAAAATTTCTTATGAAATTTTGTCTTATAGAACTTTT
>WRNS01000200.1 GCA_009776495.1 Methanobrevibacter sp.
AAGAAAATAAAAANTATTTTNATAATAAATANAATTNTAATNAATATANTNTTANNATAANAATTTAAATTTAGTTATTTTAACTATATTAGGTTGNAAACTTTATGAAAACTAAAATACGGTATATCCGTCAAGAAGCAGGGATAAGCCAAGGAGACTTAGCTAAAAAAGTTAATGTCAGTAGGCAAACAATCAGTGCTCTTGAAAATGGAAGATACAATCCTTCATTAGTTTTAGCATATAAAATAACTAAAATTTTAGGTTGTTCTCATATTGAAGACTTATTTTTATTAGATGAAGAGGATTTATGAAATTAATTTTATTTATAGGATGAATTTAAGTAAAATTGATTTTTATTGAGGATGAGGATTTATAAACAAAATTAATTGGAAAAGGTTGTAGCATGATATTGGATATTTTTAAAGATTGTTTTGAATATTCTTTTAAAGAGCCAAAAACTATTTTAAAGCTAGGTGTTTTATCAATACTAAGTTCATTGATTATTCCATACTTTTTAATAAGTGGTTATTACTATAGAATAACAAAAATTGGGGTTAATGGGATGATCAATGGAGATGATCCATTACCTAAATTTGAACATTGGGGAACAATGTTTCTTGAAGGGATTAAGCTATTTGTTGTGAGATTAATTTATTCTATTCCAACAATTATTGTATTTTCACTTGGAACAATTATATTTTTACTTTACTCTATACAAACAATTGCAATTGATAAAGCTCCAAGTTTTCCTACTTTATTTATTATAATTGGAGTTATCTCAATAAGTACTATAGTATGGCTTATTTTTTATTTACTTTCAAATGTAGCTATCCCAAATATGATAAATAACAATGGTTCTATAAAATCAGCCTTTAAAATTAGAGAGATAATAGCTATTGTTAAATCAATAGGTATTTATAAGTATATACAATTTTATACTGGACTTATTGTTCTATTATTAGGTATTGTATCAACCACATTTCTGTTCTTTGCATTAATAGGATTTGCTTTTGGATTGATTTTATCCCCTTCAATGGGCCCTATAGCTATGGCATTTTCAGGAATATTCATGTCTATTACCTCATCCATAGCTTTGTATTTAGTTTTAAATCCGTTTTTCATGATATTTGAAGGTAGAGCTATAGCTTTGATGTACAATACCAGAGAAGATGAATAAGATCATTGAATAAATCCTTATCCTATTTATCCAAAATTTTAAAAATAATATCTTTAATTTCAATGTTTAAAATAATATCATTAATTTCAATATTAATTTATTTTTATTTATTTATTTTTTTATTTTATAATAGTTACTCGGTGAAATATATATTCATCTAAAGGTTAGAAAATTTATAGCTTTAAAAGGATTTTAAGGATTTAATATGGAAAAAGAAGATATTCACAATATGAATAATTCAATGGGTAAGTTTTTACTTGTTTTGGGTGCAATTTCAGGAGTGATTTTCACACTATCTTGGATTATTCAAGAAGCTTTTAAAGTTGGATACAATCCAATGATGGTTCCAATAAGTTCATTAGCTATAGGTGAATTAGGATGGATACAAACAGCTACTTTTTTAATATCTGGTCTAGCTTTAATATTATTTGCCTATGGATTAGAAAAAATACGTGGAGAAGAAGGATTTTCTAAATGGATAGCTATTTTTTTAGCTATTGGAGGTGTGGGTTTAATTGGAGCAGGATGTTTCATCACCGACCCCATGAATGGTTTTCCACCAGGAACAAGCGAAACTATTGTTGAGACAACTTTAATTGGTACATTACATCAGCTATTTTCAGTTCTACTATTTATAGGATTGCCAGTAGCTATGGCCTTATTTTCAAAATATTTTTTTAAAATCAAAAATAGTGTATTGGGAATTTACACATTGATTTCAAGTGTATTATTTATAATTTTTATGATTATTTTAAAGGTGGCAGCTATTGATTCCGTAGGATTACTTCCTTTTTATGGTTTAATTCAACGTATTATGCTGGTAATTGGATTTTTATGGGTAATTTTTATATCATTTTATTATACTTTAAAAAAATAATTTTAATGAATAGTTAAAATCATTGATAAACATAAAAAAAAAAATGAAAAAAAATGAAAATTAAATTAACGAAAAAAAATGGGGGTTTTAAATGATGATGGGATTTTTATCCATTGTTTCAAAAGCTTTAATAATATGTTTTTCAATGATTGGTTTATATTACTCCTCAAAACTCAATGAAAAAACATTTAAAAAAGCTTCATTTATTTATTATACAAACTTAAACCTTGTTTTTTGCTTAATATATTTTATCTTTTCTATTTTTATTAATGATAACAAATTATTAAACGATGTTAATGGATTTATCCTACTGTCTTCCATAGTAACCATAACAGTTTATCAATTTGTATTGGTTCCCAACCATCAAAAAATGGGAGAAAACTATGAATTATTTTCTTTAACTGATATAGCTGTTCATTATATTGTTCCATTGTTAGTCATTTTAAACTGGTTGATTTTCGCAGCTAAAGGCCAGTTTAGCTATTATTATCCTTTTTTATGGGTAATTCCTTTTTTAATCTACTTTTTAGCTATAATGATTCGTGCTCATTATAGTGGATTAATAGAAACTAGCAAAAGCAGATACCCCTATTATTTTATAGATTTAGATGAAGTAAGTGTTAAAAAAGCTTTGCAAAATCTTACTGTGCTTTCTTTAATGATTGTTGTGTTTGGATATGTATTAGTATTCCTTGATTTATTTTTAAAATAAGGTTTAGCTATAGATAGGATTTATCAGACTTCATTGGGGAAAAGTTGGTTTTGTTCTTGTGAAAATAAATTAAATCTTAATTTATTTGTATAAAAAGACCAAATCTGTTTTTTAAAAAACACCAATTTAAACATGAAAAATATAAGATTTTAAACTAAAATCCAATAATTTCTATATATACTATATTAAATATAAACTCAAAATTAACTCATTAAATTTGTAGGACTATTAGGGAATAATTAAATAGTATAAAAATAGACAATGATTAATAATGATTATCAAAAAAAAGGACTAAATTACTATTTTGTATAATTAGATTTATATATAAGCAGATTAATATAATAAAAATGTGAATATTTTTACAAAAAATAAAAAATATTTCACATTGTCAATTTAAAATGGTGTTAATAATCTCAAGAAAAAATTATTCCCCTCTTAGAATATTTAATAATTGAAGCCCCCTACTTTTTTCTCCAATTATTATGCTTTTCTAGGGATTAGCCATTTTAAAAAAAAAATTTCTTTTTTAAAAATAAATATGTTTAAGCATTTTATTAATTTTTCTCTTATTCTTCACAGTAAAAATTAAAAAAGAGTTTATGTAAATTTAAAAAAATAAAATATAAAATTAAAAAAGAGTTTATG
>WRNS01000201.1 GCA_009776495.1 Methanobrevibacter sp.
TAATTTTAGAATTTTTTTTAAAATTTTATAATTTTTTATATATTAATAAAAATAATTGTATATTATAAATATAAATTAATTTAATGGATTTAGTATAGATTTCATTGAATTTTCCAGATTTTATAGATTTTTCCATTATAAAAGACTACAATTGCAAATAAACCTTCATAAATGTGATTTGATGACAAATTTCGATCTTCTTGAGGAAATGTTGGATTCCTTTTCAAATGATGAAAGATTCTTAAAAACCATTAAGGAAGTTTCTGCTTCAAGAGATGAGCCTTATAAATATGTTAGTAACAATGAAAAAGATAAAATTTTATCAATGGATAGTTTATGTGAAGATGTTTATGAAAAAATGAGGAAAAAATACTCGAATGTGGCAAAACACAGTAGTGTTGATGGATTACACTACATAAAATCAAATGATGAATTGAAACTAATTTTTGTAGAATTCAAACATGTAAATTTAGCTAATCAGGAAACATATAATAAATCTATCGATGACCTTAAAATAAAATTAAAACTCAAGCCTTTAGAAACATTAAGTTGTGTTTTCCCACACTTAATAGATAATTATTGTAAAAAAGATAAAAATAAAGTTAATTCTTTATTATTAAAAGCTAAAAAGTATTATTTTGTGGTTTACAAAGATATTTCTAATGATTCTAAATCAAATCTACACAAAAATTTAAATAAAGATCTTATTAGTGTAAAAAGATTAGCTAAGCATCCATTTGAAAAAGTATACATTGTAGATTCATTTTCATTTGAAAAAATTATGAAATCTATGGATAATCCAGAAGTATAACTTGAAAATATTTTTAAAAAAAATAAAAAATTTAGAAGAAATAATATAAAATTTCTTAGTATAGTTGAACACCTAATTTTTGGCATCGAAGCCAGGATTTTCTAAATCAACATCGCATCTTAAATCAGTTCCAAAAACCCTTCTTTTTCCAAGTTTTTAACCTTCGGTTGAACGTGAGGATATCCTTATCCATTTACTTGGCAAGTTCATTATATAACGAAGTTTATCATGTTTCATCATGTTTTATAGCTTCATTTCAACATCATAAAGTATATATATTTATTAAGAGAATATATTTTTATCCAAGTGTTAACTCATATGGATTTTACAGCTTTGGGAAATTCATTTTTATTGAAAAGTAGATTCTCATTTTATTATGGGAATTTACTTATTATTTCCCTAAATTTATCTGTTTTTTAATTTTTTTGATGTACTATTCTGCTAAATATCTCAAAAAATAGAATAAAGCTGTAAATTGTATGAGACTTGGTTTGCCAGTCTCTGTATTTTAATGGAGGTGGTTATATGTTTAATTTACTTCTTAATATTTTAAGAATTATAATTTTACTTACTTTGCAAAATCGAAGATTTTGCAATGTTAGAAAATCTTCGATTTTCTAAATTTCCATTTTGAAGTTGAAATTCTTCTAAGTTCATTAAATATAGGGGTGGAAAGTTTTTTCTTTTAAAAGTTCTTTTTTTAAACTTAGATTAGCAAAAGAGTATGTGCATCAGTTTCATTTTTTAATAAGTAATACTATTTACTTTTTTTATATTATGTTAATAATATTTATATTTTAATTTTTATCATAAATAATCATTATTATATTTTTTATTATCACATCTTAGGAAGTGGAATATCTTCTTCATCGACAATAACTTCAATCAAATATGGTTTTTTCTTTTTCAATCCTTGATGAATAGCTAATTTTAAATCATTTCTTGTTTCAACTTTTTCCCCATCAATTCCATAGGCATTAGCTATGGCTAGAAAATCAGGATTTTCTAAATCAACCTCGTATCTTAAATCATCTGCAAGTAACTTTTCCCATTGCCTGATGATTCCTAGTTGACGATTATTTAAAACAAATATTAATATTGGTAGATTATTTGCCTTCACAGTAGCTAATTCCTGAATATTCATTTGAAAGCCACCATCTCCATTAATAAGAATAACGCTTTCACCTTTTTTTGCAATAGCTACACCACAAGATGCAGGCAACCCATAACCCATGGGGGCCATCCCTCCAGAGAATACTAGTTTTTGTGGAATGTCTGATTTTATTAGTAAGTTGACCCAAGTTGTATGGCTTCCAGCATCATTAACTACATGTAAACCTTTAGAAGATTTTAAAATTTCATCGATAGCTACTTGAGGTTTTAAAGGCATATTATCATGATTTAAACCTTCAATAGCTATTTTTTGATTATTTTTATATATTTCATCTAGCCAATTCTTATCCATAGACTTTGTGATTTTATTTAAAGGATTTAATTTCTTTAAAACAGCTTTAACATCTCCATGGATTTTTATATCTCCTTTAAGAGATGAGTTATCAATATTAATATGAATTATTTTTGTTTTTTGATTTTTATAATTTTTAAAAAAAGAAGAATCATTATAAGAGTTTCCAAAATCCAGGGTTCTCTCGGATAATCTTGAACCTAAAATTAAAACTAAATCGCTATGATTTAAAGCATATTCAGCTATTGGAGTACCACGAATACCAATCATCCCTAAGTTCAATTGATTTTCTTCACTAATAATTCCCCTACTATGGTATGTAGTTGTTATTGGAATTTCATTATTGTTGATAAATTTTTTCAAGTCTTCTATAGCTCCACCCCAAGTAATTCCAGCACCAGCTATTATTAAGGGTCTTTTAGCTATTTTTAAACAATGGATAACTTTATCTAAAGTATTATACTTGTAATTTGGAGAAAATATAAATTTTTTATTTACTACATTTCCAAGCTCTTCATCTAATAAAACATCTTTTGAGAGATTTATATGAACTGGTCCACGAGGATCTTTTTTTAACGTGTCCAAAGCCTCTTTTATATTCATTATAGCTAATTTTCCATTGTGTGGATTGAAACTTTTTATTACAATAGGTTTAAAAACAGCTACTATATCAGTACTCTGAAAGATATCACTACCCTGAAAACTATTTTTTTCATTAGAATTTTTAGGATTGTCTCCAGTAATTATTAGCATAGGTATAGAGTCTTTCCATGCAGTAGCTACTCCCATGACAAGATTTAATGCTCCTGGACCTGCTGTAGCTATACATACTCCAAATTTTCCAGTAACTCTTGCATAAGCATCGCTAGCATGAGCTGATCCTTGTTCATGGCGAGTTAAAATGTGTTCAATTTTAGAATTATTCAAAGCATGATACAATGGAAGAATTTGTTCTCCAGGATGACCAAAAACATGTTTAACCTGTGCTTCTTCAAGTAGTTTTATTATGGCTTCTGAAGTGTTCATATTATCCACAAATAAAAATTTGTCAGTTAAATTTAATAAAAAAATCTAAATAAATATATTATTTTTTATAATTAAAGAAAATTAATTTTTTTTCAATAAATTAATTA
>WRNS01000202.1 GCA_009776495.1 Methanobrevibacter sp.
GAATTTACTTACTGGGAAATATGTGATCAGTGCTGCATTAACTTATTTAGAAAAACAGATTATGCATATGATAAAGTATATGAATGGAGTGAAAGTGAAAAAGAATTTACAAAAAGAGCAGGATTTGCTTTAATAGCTGTGTTAGCTGTACATGATAAAAAAACAGATGATAAGACATTCATAGATTTTTTAAAACTTGTTAAAAGAGAAGCTAATGATGAGAGAAATTTTGTGAAAAAAGCTGTGAATTGGGCATTGAGACAAATTGGAAAAAGAAATTCAATATTAAATAAAGAAGCTATAGCTACTGCAAAAGAAATTGAAAAATTTGATTCAAAAATCGCTCATTGGATAGCTAAAGATGCATTGAAAGAACTTACAAGTGAAAAAGTCAAAATAGCTATTGAAAAAAAAGAAAAAAAGACAAAAAAATAAATCACTATTTTTCAAGCTTTTTAAATAATCATTTTATCATAACTAATATTCAATCTTATAACTTTTTTATTAATAATTTATTTCAATTATATTAAAGTTTTTAAAAGTCTAGTTGAAAAAAACAAATATTTAATTATAATATTAAAAAAATATAAAAATATTTAAATTAAAACATTAATTAATATAAAAATAATTATATAAATAAAAAAATATCTAAAATAAAATAAAAAAATATCCTAAATAAAAAAAATAAATTTTATAAATAAATTTACTTAAAAAAAAATTCTTTCAAAAAAAAGTCTGTGGTGAAAGTTAATGGAATTATTATGGTTTTATATAGCAATCGTCTTAATTATAAGCGATGAAATCCATAGTAAAATTATGTGGAGCATCCTCAATGATTTTTATATAGTTTTAGGTGGATTGATAAATGAAATAGTCTCTTCTAATTTGCATAGTTGGCTAATTCATGAAGGATTAGAAGCTGTTTTTCATTTTATAATATTATCTGTTGTTTTCTTCTCCATAGAAATAGGCATTTTAGCTGCATTAACACATTTAGTTATTGATGTAATCCATTCATTAACCATGAAAGAAATGGCTACATTAGAGCATAGGGCACTACATTTCGTCATTGAATCATTATTTTTTATCTGTGTCTTTGGTTTATAAAAAGTCTTTTGCTTAAATAATTGCATCAGACTTATCGTTATTTTACAATAAATTATCAAATAAAATAAATTACATATTGATTTATTGTTATTTTTACAATAAATTATCAAATAAAATAAATTACATATTGATTTATTGTTATTTTTACAATAAATTTTCATAATTCTAAAAAAAAAAAAACATCTTCAGGAGATATTTAATGCCAGTAATTACCTTTGAATTTCAAGATTTAAAAGATCTAGGGATTGAACTTGAAAAAGAAACTTTAATTGACATTTTACCAATGCTTGGAAGTGATATTGAAGACTTTGATGAAGATAGCATCAAAGTTGAATTTTTTCCAAATCGACCAGATCAGCTATCTGTTGAAGGAGTTTCTCGTAGTTTAAAAGGTTTCATCTCACAAGAAATAGGATTACCAAACTACAAAGTTGAAAAATCTGGTGAAAAAGTCTTTATAGATTCTGAATTAAGAAAAATTAGACCTTACATCGGATTCGCTTTAATTGAAAATGTTAATTTTTCTGGAAATAAATTAAAAGAGATCATGGATTTTCAAGAAAATTTACACTGGGTGATTGGAAGAGATAGAAAAAAAGTAGCTATTGGAATTCATAATGCTGATGTTGTTAATGGACCTTTTAAATATATAGCTACTGACCCAAAAGAAAATAGTTTTATTCCATTAGATTGTGAAAAAAGATTAAACCCTAGTGAAATATTAGAAAGTCATGATAAAGGTAGCAAATACTCTCATCTTCTTTCATTATATGATAAGTATCCTTTAATATTGGATAAGAATAATAAAGTACTATCCATGCCTCCAATTATTAATGGTGAGTTAACCAAGTTAACAGAAGATACTAAAAATATTTTAGTTGATGTTACAGGAACTGACGAAATAGCTGTTAATCAAACTTTAAATATTATATGTAGTTCTTTTGGAGAGGTTGGAGGAAAAATTAAAAGTTTAGAACTTGTATATCCAGATAAAACATTGATTACTCCAAACTTAAGCCCAAAAAAGAGAAATTTAAGTGTATCCAAAGTTAATGAATTAACAGGATTAAGTCTTAATGGTAATAAAATAGCTAATCTACTTTTAAAAGCCAGAATGGATGCTAAATTATTAAACGATGAAGAATTAGAAGTGACTATCCCCTCTTATAGAGTCGATATTCTTCATGAAGTCGATTTGGTTGAGAATGTAGCTATTCAATATTGTATAAAAAAAATCGACAGTGAACTTCCTGAAGTAGCAACAATAGCTTATGAAAATAATTGGTTTAAAACTGATAAAAAGATTCAAGAGCTTATGATTGGTTTAGGTTTTCAAGAAGTAATGAGTTTAATGTTAACAAGCGAAGAAAATCATTACATTAAAATGAAACAAATAGAAGATGAACATGTCGAAGTAGCTAAACCAATTACAATTGATAGAACCATGATAAGAAAAAGTTTAATTAACAGTTTGATGGAGTTTTTAGAAGACAATAAGCATGAAGATCTTCCTCAAAAAATCTTTGAAATTGGAGATGTTTTATACATTGACAAAACTAAAGAAACGAATATTAACACTATAAAAAAAGTAGCTGGAGCTATAAGTCATTCTACAGCTAATTTTACTGAAATAAAATCTACTGTAGCTGCATTACTTGCAAACTTAGGATATGACATGACAATCCAATCAAGTGATAATCCAACTTTTATTAAAGGGAGAGTAGCTAATGTTAATGGGGATTCAGCTAATGGAAAGATAAATGGTTTCTTTGGAGAAGTCTCACCAGAGGTTATAAGTAACTTTGACTTAGAATACCCTGTAATAGCTTTTGAATTAACATTTAGCTAATGTCTTTTTTTCAAATTATTAAAACATTTAGTTCAATACTTGTTCTCTCAATCTCCGATAATAGTCACTTCGATAGTCCTGTTATTTCTTGGACCATCTAATTCAATGAAAAAAATTGATTGCCACGTGCCTATAGCTAATTTTTTATTATTAATTGGGATTGATTCACTTGAACCTAATAAAAATGATTTCAAGTGTGAATCAGCATTGTTATCGATTATATCATGTTTATATCCATTGCCCCTTGGGATTAAATCATTCAATATTTTTTCAAAATCTAACAATAGCCCTGGTTCATTTTCATTAACTACAATGGCTGATGTGGAGTGTTTTGAAAATATATTGATTATTCCACTCTTAATTTGACTTTCTTCAATAACTAATTGAATTTTTGATGTGATATCTATTATTTCTGTTTTTTTCGATGAGTTTATTGTAATTTCATC
>WRNS01000203.1 GCA_009776495.1 Methanobrevibacter sp.
AAATTTTAATCATTAACTAAATATTAAAATTATATAAATAAAAAAATTTATCATTTCACTCAACAAAATAGAAATATGGATGAATAAAAAAATTATTATATATTATATAAATTTTCTTTTCAAAAAAGTTAAAAATTATCATTTCAAAAAAATTAATTTCAATATTGAATTAAATCTATTTAAATTATATTTAAGGAGAATGGAGATGGATAAAGACTTAAACAAAAAAGAAATCATATTAAAAGGAGCGAGAGAACATAATCTCCAGAATTTAGATATAGCTATTCCAAGAGATCAGTTTATTGTAATTACAGGATTAAGTGGTTCGGGAAAATCATCATTAGCTTTTGATACAATATATGCTGAAGGTCAACGACGTTATGTTGAATCCTTATCAGCATATGCTAGGCAATTTTTAGGGCAAATGAAAAAACCAGAAATAGATTATATTGAAGGATTATCTCCAGCTATTTCCATTGATCAAAAGACAACTAAGATGAACCCACGTTCAACGGTTGGAACAATAACTGAAATTTATGATTATTTACGTCTACTCTTTGCACGTATTGGAACTGCTCACTGTTACAAATGTGGAAAAGAGATTTCACAACAAACAAGTGGTCAAATAGTGGAGAGTATTATTGAAGAAGGTGAAGGAGTTAAAATTCAAGTACTTGCTCCAATAATTAGAGACAGGAAAGGAGAACACAAAAAAGTCTTTGAAAATCTTCAAAATAAAGGATTTGTCAGAGTTCGAGTAGATGGGGAAATCAAAGAATTAGAAGAAGAAATTATCTTAGATAAAAACTTCAAACACACGATTGAGGTTGTAGTGGATAGGTTAGTTATTAGAGAAGATATAGAATTTATGAGAAGATTAGCTGATTCTGTTGAAACGGCACTTTCTTTTGGAGAAGGAATTGTAAATGTTCTATATAACAGAAAAAATAGGAACAATGAGAATACTGAACCTATAAATGATGTATCCAAAAATAATCAATCTAATCAAAATGAAGATAATAAATTTGAAAGTGATGAGAGGAAAGTATATGAAAAAGCATATTCAGAGCATTTTGCATGTGTAGATTGTGGAATAAACCTTGAAGAAATAAGTCCAAGAATGTTTTCATTTAATAGTCCTCATGGGGCATGTCCTGAGTGTAATGGTCTTGGAAGTAAAATGGAAATGGATCCTAATTTAATTGTTCCAAACAAAAATTTATCCATCAATGACGGAGCTATTGTTCCGTGGAGTAGGTCAAAAGGAAATAAAGAAAATTATTATCACCAAATGTTATCATCCGTAGCTAATCATTTAGGATTTTCAATGGATACGCCATTTGAAGACTTAAAAAAAGAAGAACAAACAGCTCTTCTTTATGGAACTAATGAAAAGATTTCATTTAGTTTTAAACGTAGAAATAAATCTTACAGAGTTAATAGAAAATTTGAAGGCGTTATCACAAGAATGGAACGTCAATATTTAGAAACTAAATCAAATTATTCTCGCAAATACATTTCAAAATTTATGAGTGATCATAAGTGTCATGTTTGTGGAGGAAAAAGACTAAAGAAAGAGGCATTATCGGTTACTGTTGGTGGAATATCAATAGCTGATCTAGTAGCTTTAACTATAAAAGATTGTCATAAATTTTTCAAAACCATAGAATTAAATGAAAGGGAGTTATTCATAGCTAAAGAAATTTTAAAAGAAATCAATGAACGGCTTCGCTTTTTAGTCGATGTTGGTCTTGATTATATAACAATGGAGCGATCTTCTGGAACTTTATCTGGTGGTGAAGCTCAAAGAATTAGATTAGCTACTCAAATTGGCTCAGGTCTTGTTGGAGTACTGTATATATTAGATGAGCCAAGTATTGGTCTTCATCAAAGAGACAATGTAAAACTTATTGAAACCCTTAAAAGACTAAAAGATATTGGAAATACATTGATTGTAGTAGAACATGATGAGGAGACAATATTATCCTCGGATTTTGTAGTAGATATTGGTCCAGGTGCTGGGGAACATGGTGGAAAAATTGTAGCTTATGGTACTCCATCTGAAATCATGGAATCTGCTGATTCTATCACTGGCAGTTATCTTTCTAGAAGAGAAACAATTCCAATTAGTAAAAATAGAAGAAAACATAATGGAAATTTCCTTACAATTAAAGGAGCTAAAGCAAATAATCTTAAAAANATCGATGTGGACATTCCTCTCGGTGTTTTTACNTGTGTTACAGGAGTGTCTGGTTCTGGAAAAAGCTCTCTTATTAATCAAGTTCTTTATAAAGGATTAAATGGGATTATTAATCATAAGCATAGCTTTGCTGGGAAATTTGAAAAAATTGAAGGAACTAAAAATATAGATAAGATTATTATCATAGATCAAACACCTATTGGCAGAACTCCTCGTTCTAATCCAGCTACTTACACAGGACTTTTTACATATATTCGTGAAATCTTTGCTGAAACACCAGAAGCTAAAGCAAGAGGTTATAAACCTGGAAGATTTAGTTTCAATGTTAAAGGTGGAAGATGTGAAGCTTGTTCAGGTGATGGAATAATAAAAATAGAGATGCATTTTTTAGCCGATGTTTACGTTCCATGTGAAGTTTGTAAAGGAAAACGATACAATGATGAAACTTTAGATATAAGGTATAAAGGAAAAAATATCTATGAAGTTCTTGAAATGACGGTTGAGGAAGCTTTAGAGTTTTTTAAAAATATACCTAAGATTAAAAAGAAATTACAAACTTTAGATGATGTTGGTTTAGGCTATATTAAGTTAGGTCAATCAGCTACTACCTTATCTGGTGGTGAAGCTCAAAGGATAAAATTAGCTAAAGAGCTATCAAAACAAAGCACTGGAAAAACTCTCTACATTTTAGATGAACCAACTACTGGTCTTCATTTTGCAGACATTAAACGACTTTTAAATGTATTAGGTAGACTAACCGATTCAGGTAATTCAATCGTGGTAATTGAACACAACCTTGATGTAATCAAAACAGCTGATCACATCATTGACCTTGGTCCTGAAGGTGGAGATGGTGGTGGAGAAGTAGTAGCTACTGGTACACCAGAAGAAGTAGCTAACTCTGGAACTTATACTGGAGACTTTTTAAAGGATATTTTAAATGAGAATATAACTCCCCTTGCAAGAAAATTAATTAAGGAAAAAATGAGCAAATAAGGAATTCCATAAACTCATTTTTTTTATTTTTTTTATTCATTTATTTTCATTTATTTCAATTGTTTATCCATTTATTTATATTCATTAATTTCAATAATTTCATTAATTCTTTTTATTTCAGGAATATTATTATTTTCAATAAATAATTAAATAAAATTTTTTTCTAAAATTTAAAATATAAAAAAATA
>WRNS01000204.1 GCA_009776495.1 Methanobrevibacter sp.
TATTATTTATTATTGAAAAATAAAAAATTTAAATTATAATAATAATTTAAAGAATAGGATAAATTTATAATATTATAATAACTTAAAATTTTTTTAAAAAATTATATTTATTTTTAATAAAACTATTGTAAAAAAATATTAATTGAAATATTATAATTTTAACTTTGAACATCATAATTAATATAATTAGGATAAAAACAAACGATAGAAGAGATAAAATGGTAAAATCTAAAACTAAACCACAACCTTTTCCCATTATTCATAAAAATGAATGTAAAGCCTGTGATAGGTGTATCATTTCATGCAAAAATAAAGTTCTTGAAATAAGTCAGGAACTCAATGACAGTGGATATAATTACGTGAAATACAAAGGAGAAGGATGTAATGGATGTGGAGATTGTTATTATACTTGTCCAGAACCATTAGCTATTGAAATACATATTCCTAAAAAGATTAGAAAAAATAAATTAGAAAGTGAAATTAGCAAAAAGGAGGAATAATATGAGTAGTCAAATGGTTAAAGGAAACACAGCAGTTGTCATCGGAGCAATGTATGCAGGATGTGACTGTTTTTTTGGCTATCCAATAACTCCAGCTAATGAAATTCTCCAGGAAGCATCTAAATATTTCCCAATGGTTGGGAGAAAATTTGTTCAAGCTGAAAGTGAAGAAGCAGCTATTAACATGATTTATGGAGCAGCATCAACAGGCCATAGAGTTTTGACTGCATCCTCTGGACCAGGAATTAGTTTAAAACAAGAAGGAATAACATTTTTAGCTGGTGCAGAACTTCCATCTGTTATAGTAGATGTGATGAGAGCGGGTCCTGGACTTGGAAACATTGGTCCAGAGCAATCAGATTATAATCAGATTACTAAAGGTGGAGGTCATGGAAACTATAAAAATATAGTTTTAGCACCGAATAGTGTTCAAGAAATGTGTGATTTAACCATTAAAGCCTTTGCACTTGGTGATAAATATCGAGCTCCAGTTGTACTTTTAGCCGATGGGGTTTTGGGACAAATGGCTGAACCACTTGAATTTCCTAACAAAGCTATTGAACACATTCCTAATGATGAATGGGCAGTTCGTGGAAGTAAAGAAACAATGAAAAATCTTGTTTCTTCAATATTTTTAGATTTTAATCAACTGGAAGAATTTAACCAAGACCTTCAAGTAAAATATGAGGAAATTGAAAAGCAAGAACTAGATTTTGAAGAGTATTATATCGAAGGAAAAGATTTTGAGGATGCTGAAATAATTATTGTTTCTTATGGAATCAGTAGTAGGTTGTCAAGAACAGCAGTTGATATTGCAAGAAAAAAAGGAATTAAAGTAGGAATGATTAGACCAATAACTTTGTTTCCATTTCCACATGATGAAATTTTCAAACTATCTAAAAAAGGCTGTGAATTTGTATCTGTTGAAATGAGNAATGGNCAAATGTTAGAAGATATTANAATGTCAACAAAGCGTGATGATATTCATTTAGTCAATCGAATGGGTGGAAACCTAATTGAAGTTAGGGAAATTCTTGAAAAAATTTATGAATTAGCTGAATATAACGAATCAAAATCTAATAATCTTAATAAAAAACATGCAGGAAAATTAAATAAAATTACGATAGATAACAGTTATAAAGAAGAAATAAATGATAAGAATGTTTTAAATCATCATATAATAGATTAGGAGGTGGAAAAATGAAAAATGTAGCTAAAAATGAAATAGATATAAATGAAAAATCAGATTTAGAAGAGTATGAATCAGAAAATATAAATCAAGTAGCAGATTTTGGAGAATATGAAACAAAAGTAATTAAAAAACCTAACTCTATTAACGACGATTTCACTCGAAAAGGAAATTTTACTAAAGTTACTCACTATTGTGGGGGTTGTGGTCATGGAATTCTCACTAAACTAATAGGAGAAGCTATTGACGATTTAAATATTCAAGACAGATCTGTTATGATATCTCCAGTAGGTTGTGCTGTTTTTGGATATTATTATTTTGATTGTGGAAATGTTCAAACAGCACATGGGAGAGCACCAGCTGTAGGAACAGGAATATCACGAGCTGAAGATAACGCTATTGTCATGGCATATCAAGGTGATGGAGATTTAGCCTCCATTGGCTTAAATGAAACAATCCAGGCAGCTAACCGTGGGGAAAAAATAGCTATTTTTTTCGTGAACAACACTATCTATGGAATGACTGGTGGACAAATGGCACCAACCACACTAGTAGGAGAAGTAACAATAACATCCGAAGGGGGAAGGGATCCGAGTTCTACTGGATATCCTATGCACATGTGTGAACTTCTCGACAATCTAGAGGCACCAGTTTTTATTGAAAGAGTTTCACTTGCTAATGTAAAATCAATTAGAAAAGCTAAAATAGCTATTAAAAAAGCTTTGAAAGTTCAAAAAGAGGGAAAAGGTTATTCTTTTATTGAAGTTCTCGCACCTTGTCCAACAAACTTACGATTAGATGCTGAAGGAGTTGAAGATTTTATTAAAAATCAAATGGAGAAAGAATTTCCTGTAAAAAGGTTTAGAGATAAATCAAAAGAAACACAACCCATTATAAGAAATAAAAGTGATTTTTCAATAGAAAAATTAGATCAAATCTTTAAAATTGATAGAAAATATGAGCTTAAAATCAAAACTGAACTAGATTTTAAGGATGTGAATGTGAAAATAGCGGGATTTGGAGGTCAGGGAGTATTGAGTGCTGGACTCACTTTAGCAGAAGCTGCTTGCAGCGAAGGTAGGCATGTTTCATGGTATCCTAGCTATGGTCCTGAGCAGAGAGGAGGAACTTCTAATTGTTCTGTAGTAATATCAGGCAACACAATAGGATCTCCTGTTGTAAACCAATGTGATGTATTAATAGCTTTGAATAAACCAGCTTTAGAAAAATTTGAGGACGAAGTTAAAGAAGATGGAATAATAATTTATGATTCCAGAGTTGGAGAATATAAAACTGATAAAAAAGTAAAAGTTGTTTCAGTTCCAGCAGTGGATATAGCTAGTTCTTGTGGAAACCCGAAAGCTATGAATACAGCTATTCTGGGAGTTTTGATGGAAATATCTAAAGATAAAAATATGCTTTCAAAAGAAGCATATATTGTAGGAATAAAAGAAATTTTCGCTTCAAAACCAAAATTAATTGACTTAAATATTGAAGTTTTAGAAGCTGGGGCAAAATGGATGAGGGAGAATAATAAATAGTATTTTTCACTTAAAAAAAAAAAATTTTATTTATTTATTATTTATTATCTTCATTCATTCTTTTTTTAATTTTTAAAGAATTTAAAATAAAAAGAAATAAAATTAAAATATTTTATTAATAAAATTAAAATTTAAAAAATCAATTTTTAAAATA
>WRNS01000205.1 GCA_009776495.1 Methanobrevibacter sp.
TTTTAAATTACTTTTAATCATTTTTTTTTTTTAATTATTTTAAATTACTTTTAATGAATTGTGATGATCAATAAACTTTTTTTTATAATTTGATTAATCATTTTTAAAAAATTATAATTAATTATAATAATTATAATAAATATAATAATTTTAATAATAATTATAATTAATATACTAATTTTAATAATAATTATAATAAATTAATTGATTTTTCTGGAAATATTTTTATTTAACATCGGATGCTTTATACCCATAGCGTAAGATTTGCTAATGATTATAATTCTTTTTTTTAATAACTTAAATTTTTTTAATCAAAAAGTGGAAAAAGATTATTATTCTTTTTTAAGTTTTTGCACAGTGTTCCATGATTTTCTAACTATATACGGCATTTCGCTGTAGCTAAAGTTTTTTAAAAAATCTTTTGTTTTTGGATCACTTGGATAACCTGATCCAAGATCTCCTATTTTTCTATAGTCTTTTCTTATTTTTTCAATTATCTGGTCTCTTTTCACTTTAGCTATTACTGATGCAGCAGCCACAGGCAAATATTTTTCATCGGCTTTATGTTCGGCTTTAATGTTTATTTCACCAACAACATTTTTGATTTCCTTTTCCAGCCTATTTGGTTTGATATCTACAGAATCAATTATTATTTGATCACAGTCGAGCTTTTTAATAATTTTTATCATGGCAATTTTTTCGATTTCATTTAAATTTACGCCTTTAGCTCTCAAATTATCAATATCTTGAGCTGTAATCTCAACAGTTTTACATTCAAACATACTTTTCAATTTACGGGATAATACTTTTCTTCGGGTGGGGCTTAATTTTTTAGAATCTTTAATTCCCATCCGTTTTAGAATCGGTACTTTTTCTTCAGGAATAACTATCCCTGCAACTATGAGAGGGCCAATCACTGGTCCTCTACCAGCTTCATCTATTCCCAGTATGTTCATCAATGCACCTGTAAAATAAATATTTTTTTAATTTTTAAAATTAATATTTTAAAATTAATTTTTTTAATTTTTGTAAAAATTTTTTATCTGCAAGGTTAAAAAATTTCAGATTTTTTGAACTTTTTTTATAAGTTATTTTTCATTATATTACTTAATAATTTACTAAACTATTTACAAGAAATATTTACTTTTTTCTTGTCATTTAGAATTAGAAAACTTTTTAATTTTCTAAAAAAAATATAAGCTCACTTTGATAAATATAAAAAAATTAATAATAATATTTATAAAAAAAAACTTTGTAGAAAAATAAAAAAATTAAGGAAAAGTAATAGTTCAATTTATAAATTTATTTTAAGTTTTTTTTTAAAATAATTATAATTTTTTTTTATAGAATTTTAATTTTTATTATTATATTTTATTATATTATATTAATTTTATATTATATTAATTGAAAAAAAATTTGTTAAAAAGCTAATATATTATTTCATAGCTTTTAAACGAACTTCAGGTTCTAAAGCACGAGGTTCAGCTGCTACAATAGCTGCACCTTTAGCTACAACAGTCATAGGATCATCATAGATAGTGATTGGGATGCGTAAATCATCACATATTCTTTCTTTAAGTCCTCTTAATCGAGAACTTCCACCTACAGCTACGGTGTTGTTATATATTCCTGTAATTAATTCTGGAGTGAGTCTTTCTAAAACTTCACCAAAACCTTCAATTATTTCTTTGACAATAGGTTCTGCAGCATCAGCTACCAACATTGAGTCTATGACTATTTTTTTAGGGCGATTTGTATCAACAGACTTTCCAATAATATCACTACTTAAATTTTCCAAATTTCCATTACAATGAATCATGCCCACATTCATTTTCGCTGATTCGGCTTCATGTATACCTATTTTGACATTGAATCTCTCTTTGACGAGATCTACAATATTGTTGTCTATGTCGTCTCCTCCACGTCTAACTGTTACAATATCAGTTATTCCACCAAGTGAGATAACAACTAGATCAGTTGATCCTGCACCAATATCAACTACCATCGTTCCATTAGGTTCGGCAATAGGTAGTCCTGCTCCAATAGCTGCGGATAATCCTTCACTAATAACTAAAACCAGGTCTGCTCCTGCACTTTTGGTTATTTCTTCTGCAGCATTTTTTTCTACTTCTGAAGCATCTCCAGGAATTCCAATAACTACTCTATCAATAGTTTCTCCTTTAGTAGTTCCAATTTCAATTGCTTTAGATAGCAATGCTTTGGCCTGAGCTTTGCTTTCAATTACTCCTTTTCTCAAAGGCCTAACCGCGACAATATCTTCTGGTGTTCTTCCTAACATTAATTTAGCTTCTTCTCCAACAGCTAATACAGATGTTGGGTCTTCTTTTTCAACAGCTACTACTGAAGGAATTTGATATAAATCAAATTTATCTCCGGATGGTTTTGCAATAACTGTGTTTAAAGTACCTAAATCTATTCCTAAACTATTGCGCATTCCTTTCTTTTTCTTTGGTTCTGGTTTTTTTTCCACTTTATCATTATTAGTTTTATTATCTTTTTTTTTGAAAATATTCATGGTTAATTCTCCATAATAATATCTTTAAAGTTTAATACAAAAATTTTATGTGATTTGGCAATTTTTCGAATATTTTTCACATCTATCCCTTTTTCTGTGGATATGAGTACAGTTGATAGTACAACTTCACTCATATTGAATAAAGGAGTAATCAAATTCGCCACAAACTTGGGAAGCCACATTTTAACTTTCAAATCAGTTTCTATGAATCCAGTAGTTTGATCTTCTAACAATATTGAAAATTGTGATCTAACCCTTTCAACATCTCCAACGAATTTTTTTATCGCATCATCTGGAGCTACTAATAACATTAAATTTGGCTCATCACTTACATAATATGGAGCAATTTGAATATAAGCTCCACCTTTTTCTTTACAAATGTAGCTAAGCTCTCTTATCTTACTTGAGTCTCCATATAACATTACAAAATCAAATTTTTTGTGAACTAAAGATTCTTTTAGAACTATATGCTCTCTAAAAATTATTTTCACTCGATCTTTAGAAGCTATAGCTTCATAAGCTATATTATTAACTAGCTCTACGTTTCCCGCTATTACACACCATAGTTTATCTGAACTTTGCTCATTAGAAACTTTAGCTGCTTGTCTAAGAACTTGAATCTTGTCTTCTGTTCCTGTCATATGTCCACGTCTATATTTTTACCAATAATCAAATTATAACTTTATGCATGATTTACAAACAGTGAATATAAGTTTTAAAGTATAAAGGTTAAGATTTAAAATCCAACTTTTGAAAAATAACTAAAGTAGTAAGATTTTAGTAATTTAAGTTAGTTTTAGTAATTTAAGTAAGAAAAATCTATTTGCTAACATTATATAATAATGAG
>WRNS01000206.1 GCA_009776495.1 Methanobrevibacter sp.
TTTTCAAAATTTTTTAATTTTTTAAAAAATATTTTTTTATTTTTAAATTTTTAAGATTTTTTTATAATTTTTTATAATTTTTTATTTTTAAATTTGAAAACTTTTTAGATAATAATATTTTTTATATTTTAAAATTTTTTTAAATTTAATTTTTTAAAATTTTTTTATATTTTAATTCTTTTCACATTGTAAAATTTTTTTAAAATGGGTTTTAATATCATGAAGGTAATACTTACATATAAATCAAAATGAAAATAGTATTATTGAGTAAATATTTTTAATAGAAAATATGTATTTTTTATTCAATAATTTAATAGACTAATTAAAGTTCCATGTTAATTTAAAGTTACATTTAAGTAATTTTCATATATTCATGGTGAAATTACTAAATTACTATTTAAGAAGATTAAAAGATGGTAAAAATGAAATTAAAGAATTTAATAGTCAATGATAAGTTTCGACTGATTGTATCAGCGATAGTATTAATATTAAGTTTTTTTCAGATAAAAATATTAATGTTTGATTTGGCTTGGATTGCAGTAATTTTATGTGGATTTCCAATAATAGTAAACGCACTAAAAGGGTTAATTACACGATTTGATATAAAAGCAGGTGTTTTAGTATCGATTGCATTAATTGCATCCTTAATTATTGGAGAAATATTTGCAGCAGGAGAGATTGCATTTATAATGGTTCTTGGAGAAGCATTAGAAAATTACTCAATAGCTAAATCAAAGTCAGGCATAGAAAAACTTGTAAAACTAAGTCCTAAAACTGCTAGGTTAATAGCTAATGGGGAAGAAAAAATCATCAACGCTGAAAAGGTCAAAGTCCACGATTTAATAAAAGTTTTGCCAGGAGAAACAATTCCTGTTGATGGAATAATAGTGGATGGTGAATCAACCATTGATGAATCAATTATGACAGGAGAACCTATACCTGTAGATAAGCTAGAGAATGATGAGGTTTTTAGTGGAACCCTTAATCAATATGGATCTTTCATCATGAAAGCTACAAAGTTAGGAAAAGATAGCTCTCTGCAGCGAATGATAGCTTTAGTAAAATCTACAGATGTGGATAAATCGAAAATTGTAAGATTAGCAGACAAATGGACAACTTGGTTCGTTGCATTAGCTTTTACTTTAGCAATAGCTACGTTCGTGATAACTGGAGAAATTATTAGACTAGTAACTGTTTTAGTTGTTTTTTGTCCATGTGCTTTTGTTTTAGCAACACCAACTGCTATAGTCTCAGCTATAGGAAACTTAACTAAATATGGAATATTAATCAAAGATGGAGATGCATTAGAAAGATTATCAGAAGTGAAAAAAATAATTTTTGATAAAACAGGAACCTTAACATATGGAAAACCAGAAGTTTTAGATATAATTACTTATAATGACTATGATAAAAATGAACTTTGTAGAATTGTAGCGTCTCTTGAAAATAAATCAGAACATCCTTTAGGAAAAGCAATTGTGGATTTTTACTATAATTTTTCAAATCAAAGTCTATTAGAAGTTAAAAATTTCCAAATGAAAATAGGTCAAGGAGTAATTGGAGAGATAAAAGATAGAGTAATATTAGCTGGTAGTAGAAAATTACTCAAAGACAATGACTTAACGATTCCAGAAGAAGAAGAAAAAACCATATTAAAATATATAAAAAATGGATCCACGGTTATTTATATTTCGATTAATAACGAATTTGCAGGAAATGTTATTTTAAGTGATAAATTAAGAAGTGATTCTAAGGAACTCATCGCACAAATTAAAGATAAAAAATTAGAACCTATTTTAGTCACAGGAGATAATGAAAAATCTGCAAATTATATAGGCAGAGAACTAGCTATTGAAAAAGTATTTTCAGATTCTCTACCTGAGGTAAAGATGGACATAATTGAAGAATACAAACTAAAAAACCAAAATGTAGCTATGATAGGGGATGGCGTAAATGATGCTCTTGCTTTAAAAAAATCTTATGTTGGGATTGCAATGGGCGGAATTGGAAGTGATATAGCTATTGAAGCTGCTGATATAGTATTGGTAGGAGATGATGTAGGTAACATTCCTCAATTAATAGGTCTATCGATTAAAACAATGAGTAAAATTAAGTGGAACATTATATTTTCATTATTTTTCAACTTTATAGCAGTTGTATTAGCAATGACTGGAGTACTAAATCCAATCACTGGGGCAATTGCTCATAATATAGGTTCTGTATTCGTTGTTACTAATTCTGCCTTATTATTATTTTGGAAAAATAAAAAATAAAGTATCTTGAAAAAATTCAAAAATTAAACGGTATTTTGATAAAAATTCAAACATTAAATAGTATTTTGAAAAAATTCATAACATCTATAATTAATTTTTCGTGAACTAATTTGATTAAAGTTGATGACATGCATTTTAAATTTTTCGGTGAGTATAGTGAATATTATAGAAACGAAAAATCTGATTTATTTATATCCTGATGGTACAAAAGCTCTAAATAATATTGATTTTGAAGTTAAAAAAGGTGATATGGTTTCATTATTGGGTAACAATGGAGCCGGGAAATCTACATTGTTTTTACACTTTAATGGAATTTTCGAGCCATCTTCAGGTAATATAACAGTTGATGGTAAAAGATTAAAATATGATAAAAAAAGTTTACTNGAACTTCGTCAAAAAGTGGGGATTGTTTTTCAAAACCCTGATGATCANCTATTTGCCCCTACTGTAGAGGAAGATGTGGCTTTTGGTCCATTAAACCTAGGACTTAATCAAGAAGAAACAAAAAATAGAGTTACAGCTGCTTTAAAAAAGGTGGGAATGGAAGGTTATGAAAAAAAACCTCCTCATCATTTAAGTGGTGGTCAAAAAAAGAGAGTAGCTATTGCTGGAATATTAGCTATGAATCCTGAAACTATGGTCTTAGATGAACCTACTTCAGGACTTGATCCTAAAGGAGCTTCAAACATTCTTAAATTATTATATGAACTTAATAATGAAGGAATGACAATTATAATCTCTACTCATGATGTAGACCTTGTGCCACTATACTCAAGTAAAGTCCACATTATCAAAGATGGAGAAATTATAAAAAATGGAACCCCTCATGAGGTTTTTGATGATGTGAAGACAGTAAGAGAAGCTGATTTAAGACTTCCAAGAATAGCTCACTTAATTGAAATTCTAGAAAAAGAAGACAATATCAAAATAGCTAATTCTTTTCCTCTAACAATTGGTCAAGCTCGAAGAAAGTTAAAAGACTTTATGAACAGATAAGGGGATTACTATGTTTTTGGATATATTTTAATGTTATTTTTTTAATTTTTTTTATTTGTTTTTTTTAAAAATTAATAATTTTATTAATATTTTTTTTTTTTTTTTTTTT
>WRNS01000207.1 GCA_009776495.1 Methanobrevibacter sp.
AAAAAAAAAAAAAAAAAAAATTCTATTTGATTATTTATAATACAAATCTTATAAATATTTGTATTTTTTTACACTGCAGTGAAAAAAATTACACTAATTTATTTAAAAAATAAAAAAAATAAAATTAATTAAGTGAAAGTTTACCCTAATTTTTTAAATCCATTGGTAAAAAGGCAAAGATATAATAGTAATTTTAAACAATTAATATTATTTATAGTAATTTTAAACAATTAATATTTATTTATAATTCTAATTAATTTTATTTATAGTGATTTAACAATTTATCAGGCAATGGTGTAGCATGGCTAATGCAAATGAAGAGATGGAAACAAAAGGAGTGTCTACCTTACTTGGAGACCCAAAAAGTGCGGTTTTAAAGCTTTCAATACCAATGATAATAGCTATGACCATAAACTCATTATATGCACTTATAGATGGTGTGTGGGTAGCTGGACTTGGTGAGGCTGCTCTTGCATCTATTGGTTTTGTAAACCCCATATTTCTTGTGGTTATGGGCTTTTCTAATGGTCTTGGAGCTGGAGCTACAGCTATTATTTCCCGATATATTGGAGCTAAAGATAAAAAACAAGCAGATAATGCTGCACTCCATGTCTTATTATTAACTGGAATTTTAACCATTATTTTCACAGCTATTTTGCTGTTGTTTTTAAGACCTATTTTAGAAGCTATTGGAGCTGGAACTACCCTTGATCTTAGTTTTGAATATGGAAGAATTCTGTTTTTAGGAACAATATTCATAGTTTTTTCCTCAGCTTCTTATGGAATACTTAGAGCAGAAGGTAATGTAACTAAAACCACATATGCCATGGGATTTGGTGCGGTTTTAAATATAATACTTGACCCTCTATTTATTTATACCTTTAAAATGGGTGTTACTGGAGCAGCTATAGCTACAGTGATTTCTCTTGCCTCTGTAAGTCTATTATTACTTTATTGGTTTACAAAAGACACCTATATAAACTTTTCAATTAAAGACTTTATATACAGCAAAACCTTAATCAAACAGATATTAGGAGTAGGATTACCTGCTGGTGGGGAATTTTTGATAATAGCTACATTAGCTGCTTCTTTAAACATCATATTAATAATAGTAGCTGGAGTGGATGGAGTAGCTGTTTACACTGCTGGTTGGAGAGTGGTGATGATGGCTATGGTTCCATCAATAGCTATTGGAGTTTCCATCGTGGCCGTGGTAGGAGCTAACTTTGGTGGTAAAAAATATGAAAATATTAAAATAATACATCATTATGGTATTAAAATAGGATTAATCATTGTAATAATAATGTCAATAGCTATTTTTCTCCTTGCACCATATATCAGCTATATATTTGCATACTCCCCAGAGTCAGCAGGACTTAGGGATACAATAACTGATTTTCTTAGAGTAACCTGTTTATTCTATATAGCCTTACCAATAGGAATGTCTTCATCTTCTATATTTCAAGGAGTCGGAAGAGGATTGGATTCCATGTTTTTAACACTTATCCGTCTCTTGGTTCTTGAGGTTGTATTTGCATATATTTTAGCTATTCCTCTTGGGCTTGGTCAATATGGTGTTTGGTGGGGAATTGTTCTTGCAAGCTTAGTTGGAAGTGGAATAGCTTATGGATGGTCAAGAAGGTATATCAATAGATTGACCCGTGAAAATAAAAGTTTGGAAAGTTAAAAAAAAAATTGATCTTTAAAAATTTAAGCTATTTAAATTCTCTGAATTATATGAAAGTGTTTTAAAAGTTTTTATTTTAAAATTATTTGTTATATTTTTTATTAAATTATAAAATAAAATTATAATAATTATTAGATTATAATTATTAATAATTAATATAAGTTTCTGATTTAATTATTAACTATTATGTCATTTATTAAAAATGGAGCTAAATTATGATGAATAAAAATGAATTTTGGGAATTGATTCAAGAATCTTTTCAAGAAGGAGAATGGGCTACAGATAAACAAATGGAAATATTAACTGATAAATTAGCTAATTATTCAGAAGAAGAAATATTAAAATTTGCAAGTATTTATCAAGTTTATGATAAAGAAGCTTATAAAAGTAAACTATGGGCTGCAGCTTATGTTATGAATGGTGGTTGTTCAGACGACTGTTTTGACTATTTTAAAGGATGGTTAATCTCAAGAGGAGAAGAACCATATTTAAACGCTTTAAAAGATCCTGATTCATTAATTGATTTGGATATAGCTCCTGATTGTGATTATTTTGAAAATGAAGCTATGTTGTCTGTTCCAGTATATGCATTTAATAAAAACACTGGAACCGATGATATAAACATTTACTTTGAAAAAATCAGAGAGTATACATTAGATTCTTCAGAAACAAGGGATATAATAGATACAATAAAATTTGCAGATGATATTGATGTTGACTGGGATGAAGATAACGCTGAAAATTTAAAATCATTAGTTCCAAGATTATACGATGAATACTGGTGATAAAACCCTAATTTAAGTCAATAGCTAAAAAAGAGTCATAAACCCTAGAATGTAGGCAATAACTAAAAAAGTGATAAAACACTAATTTAAGCAAATAGCTAAAAAAAAGAGTAATAAAACTCATAATTTAGGTAGTAGCTAAAAACTTTATTAAAAAATCATTAAAAATGTGATTTTAGTGTTAACATGAATAATTCTAAAGAGAAAATTAGTTTTCATTTGAGAAAATTTAGAAAAAGTGATGTGGACAGTTTAGTTAAACATGCTAACAACTATAATGTAGCTAAATTTTTAACTAGTGAATTTCCATACCCTTACTATAAAAAAGATGCAGAACCATTCATATCAGTCATTTCTAATGAAAATCCTACCAAAGTCTTTGCAATAGAAATTGAAGGAGAAGCTGCAGGAGCAATAGCTATTACTCCCCAAAATGAATTTGGCAAAAAAGACGCCGAACTTGGTTATTGGATAAGTGAAAAATATTGGAACCATGGAATAGTTAGCTCAGCTATTGAAAAAATGGTTGATTATGGATTCAAGACCTTTGACATTGATAGAATTTATGCAACTCCCTTTATTGAAAATAAAGCTTCTCAAAGAGTTTTAATAAAAACAGGTTTTTGGCAAGAATCCAGTTCCCCCATAACTATTATTAAAAATAATGAACCATATGATGTTTTTGTCTTTTCAAAAACTAAAAAGGATTAAAACACAGTTAAAAATACTTTTTATCAATATTTCAGCATATAAATCATTGAAATATATTTTAAAAAAATTAAAAATAAAATTTAAAAAATTAAGAAAATATTAAAAAAAAAAATTATTAAAATTACACATCTAAATATTTAAATTTATTAAAAAAATAAAAAAAATTATTAAAATTACACATCTAAATATTTAAAT
>WRNS01000208.1 GCA_009776495.1 Methanobrevibacter sp.
GGAAACTTTGATTATAATTTTAATAAAGAACATTTTAAATATATATCTCAATTATTTTTCTTAATTCATATGTTTAAAGATTTATATCCTTATGAAAAACGTGTAGAGCTATGTTTAAGGTCTTTTGAAAATTTTATTGGAAGTATTCCAGAAGATAAATTGAACCAAGTAATTAAAAAAGAATATGGAGATGAAATATATTGGCAGGATATAAGTAGCTTTGACGTGTGGACAAACAAAATCACGTTTAAGGATAAACTAAATAATGACCAAATAGAAAAGTTATGGGCTCTTCAAAAATGGAGCTATGATGTAGCTTTTAAGAAAAAATCTGGCTATTTACCTGAATTACGTACATATGCTATGGCATATGAGAAAAACATGGTATCAAAAGAAGATTTTTACTTTTTGCTCTTTGTTTCTCCTTATCTTAGAACCATAACTTCAAAACCCTATCCAAATCAAAATTTAGTAATTACAGAAGACTATCCCTTTTTAAAAGATTTAGCTAGTCCAGTTATTCGTAGAATACTTGAAATTGAACTTAAAAGAGGAGATAGTTCAAGTACTGTTTCTGATTTAATTTCACATATTTTAAAAATAGAAGGAATTAGCTACTTTTTCAAGTTGCTTGTTGGTTTAGATAAAGAAACATTTGTTAGAACTTCTTATTATAATTGGTATTCCTCATCAATAACTAAAAGAGACAACTTTAGTAAAATTATTCGAATTCTTGAACCATCTAAAGATGATACAAAAGAAGATTTCAAAAAAAGATTTGAGGAAAGTGGAATCTCAGATGAACGTCTTGTTGAAGCTGGAATGTATTCACCACAATGGCTTAGCTATGTAGAATATGCTTTAGATTGGAAAGCTTTGGAAAGTGCTGCGTGGTGGCTTCATGCCCATACTAACGTTCAATTAGATGAGAGAAAGGTAAGTGAAATAGGAAGATATTCTAAAATGGATATAGAAGAATTCAATGATGGAGCTGTTGATGTAGAATGGTTCAATGAAGTATATGGGGCTATTGGTGAGGAACAATGGAAAATTTTATATAATGCAGCTAAATACATCTCAGAAAGTTCAGGTCATAGAAGGGCTCAAATATTTGCAGATGCCTTAATTGGAAATTTAACCGAAGATGAAATATTAGAAAAAATAGAGGATAAAAGAAACAAAGACTACCTTCGTGCATTGGGACTTTTAAAAATACCTGAGGAAGAAAAGCAAGAAACTATTTTAAAAAGGTATAAATTTATTCAAAAGTTTTTAAAAGAATCTAAACAATTTGGAGCTCAAAGACAGGAAAGTGAGAAATTAGCTAGTGAAATAGCTATTGTTAATCTTGCAAAAGCTGCTGGATTCAGTGATGTTGTAGGTTTTAAATGGATCATGGAAGGAAAAGTTTCCAAAGATATTTTAAAAAGAGCTAAAACTCTTAAGTTTGATAAAACCGAAATTTCTCTGGATATTTCTCCTGGAGGAAAGATAACTTTAAAAACTATAAAGAATGGAAAAGAACTTAAAAATGTACCTGTTAAACTCAGAAAAGATCCAAAAGTATTAGAACTTAAAGGTTTGCAAAAAGAATTAACTGATCAAAATAGAAGAACTAAGCAGAGCTTAGAAGAGACAATGATAAATGTTAATTCCTTCACTCCTCATGAAATTAAAGAATTAATGAAACATCCTGTTGTAAGTGTTCTTCTAAAGAAGTTAGTACTTAAGGTTGAAAATCCTAAGGATAGTAGTGAAAAAAGCCAGTCTAGTGAGGGTAATGAAAAAAACCATTCTAATAATGTTAATGAAAAAACTTTCTTTGGATTTTATAAAAATGGACTGATTGAAGACTGTGATGGTAGGCAAATAAAAATAGCTAAAGAAAAAATAATAAAAATAGCTCATACTTTAGACCTTTACAAATATGGTTTGTTAAGTAATTATCAACAGTATGCATTTGAAAATCAGCTAATTCAACCATTTAAACAAATATTCCGTGAGATATATTTGTTAACTCCAGATGAAGAGGAAGAGCGTACCATTTCAAGAAGATATGCTGGAAATCAAATACAAGCAAAAGTTGCATTAGCTCTTCTTAAATCAAGGTCTTGGACTATTGATTATGAAGAAGGATTAAAGAAGCTATTTAAAAAGAAAGGATATATGGCTAAAATTTATGCATTAGCTGATTGGTTCTCACCTGCTGAGGTTGAGTCCCCAACTATTGAAACTATTGAATTTATAAATCCAAAAGATTACAAAAACGTTCCATTTGATAAAATTCAAGCTATTGATTTTTCAGAAACCATGAGGGATCTTGATTTAGTTGTTAGTGTAGCCCATGCAGGCCAAGTTGATCCAGAGGCAAGCCATTCAACAGTTGAAATGCGACAATCACTTATTAAAGAAACAAAAAGATTACTTTCCCTTGATAATATAAAACTAAAGGATAATCATGCTATGATTGATGGAACTCTATCTTCTTACTCTGTCCATTTAGGAAGTGGTGTAGTACACAAACAGCCTGGAGGGTATATTTCAATCTTACCCGTCCATTCACAACACAGAGGCCGAATATTTTTACCATTTGCAGATGATGATCCAAAAACAGCTGAAATTCTTTCAAAAATTTTATTATTAGCTGAGGATGATAAAATCCAAGATCCTAAGATTTTAAAGCAGATCACTACATAATTATTAAGATTTTTTTTAAAAAAAATTCTAAAAAATTAAATCTTTAAATCAAACCAGGGATAAAAGAGGGAGAAAATGACAAGTTTAACCATTCAAGTAAAGCAGATTGGAAGAAAAAGGCCAGTTATAACAAAGGAATTAAGGATTGACTCCATAGCTACTGATTCTAAAATTAAATTAAAGGATTTAATCAAAGAAATTGTGAAAATTGAAGTTCATGAATTTCAAAATAGGCAAAAAAATCAAAAAATCAAAGAAAAAAATAAAAATAATATTTTAAGCTATTTATCTCCAGAAGAAATAGAGGATAAAGCTGAAGAGGGTAAAATAGCTATTTATGATGTAAAAAATAAAAAAGAAGTAGATTTAGATGAAGCTATTAGTGTAGCTTTTTTAGCATTTGAAGATGGAATATATTTTGTTTTTCTTGACGGTGAAAAAATTGAAAATATTGATGATTTAATTCAGGTGAAAAACGACTCTGAGCTAATGTTTTTAAGGTTAACTATGTTAGCTGGAGGTATTTTTTAGCTATTATAATATTTTTATTTTTAATTTTTATTTCTTAATTGTAATTTATTTTTCTTGATTATAATTTTTATTTCTTATTTTTATTTTTTAATTGTAATTTATTTTTCTTGATTATAATTTTTATTTCTTAT
>WRNS01000209.1 GCA_009776495.1 Methanobrevibacter sp.
TCACTATTACTCTCTAATTTAAATAATGTCAATATTATTAATATTAAAAAATATAAATAAATTTAATATAAATTGGTGAAAATTTTAGACTTAACAATGATTATTTTAACTTTGAAATGTTGATGATTAAAATGAGTGATTGGAAAAATTTACTTTACGCTGGAAAAGCTAAAGATGTTTATGAAACTGATAAGGAAGATGAAGTAATAGTTACTTTTAGAGATGATATTACAGCTGGAGATGGGGAAAAAAAGGATAATCTTCAGGGAAAAGGAAATTGCAACTCTTTGATATCTTCAAAATTATTTGAAATTTTAGAAAGTAATGGTGTGAAAACTCAATATATTGATCTAATTAAGACTGGCTCTATGTTATCAAAAAAACTTGAAATGATTCCTTTGGAAGTAATAGCTAGGAATATAGCAACAGGAAGTTTACTGAAAAGATTTCCATTTAAAGAAAACCAAAAATTAGATCCTCCAATTATTCAAATGGACTATAAAAATGACGAATATCATGACCCTATGTTAAACGATGAAATAACTATTAGCTTAGGATTAGCTACTCAAGAAGAACTTGATGAAATAAAAAGTATAACCTTAAAAATAAATGAAATACTTTCTAAGTTTTTAAAAGAAAAAGACATTCTATTAGTAGATTTTAAATTAGAATTTGGAAAAGATAGTAAGGGCAATATTGTCTTAGGAGATGAAATTAGCCCAGATACATGTAGATACTGGGATATTCACACTTTAGAGACTTTAGACAAGGATTCATTTAGACAAGGAAAAGACAATGTTATGGATATCTATGAACAAGTATGTAGTATGATCGTAGATGAAGAAGATATTAAACGATGGAATAGTGACTAAATACATTTTACGAATATTATTTTGAGGATAAATAATTAAAAAAATAATAATAATAATAATAAGAATATTAGTAATATTTAATAATAATATTAAATATGATAATCTTAAAAATTAAGCTATTTTAACAATTATAAACTATTTTTTAAAATTGGTGAATAAATGGTAGTATATCTAGTTGGAGCAGGTCCTGGAGATCCAGAATTAATCACACTAAAAGCATTGAAAGTTTTAAAAAAAGCAGATACAGTTATTTATGATCGATTAGCTAATGAAGAAATATTAAAACATTCTCCTAAACATGCAAAACTTATTTATGTTGGTAAAAAAGCTGGTGAACATTATAAAAACCAAGATGAAATCAATCAAATAATAATCAATGCTTCAAAAAATAACAATGATGAAATTACTGTAAGACTTAAAGGAGGAGATCCTTTTGTCTTTGGACGAGGAGGAGAGGAAATATTAGCTCTTATAAAAGAGAATATTCCCTTTGAAATTATACCTGGAGTAACCTCAGCTATTGGAGTTCCAACAACACTTGGTCTTCCTGTAACTCATAGGGCAGTAGCTACTTCTTTTACAATAGTCACAGGTCATGAAGATCCACAAAAAGATGAAAAACAAGTTAAATGGGATTATACTGCAGACACAATAATTGTTTTAATGGGAATTGGAAATATAAAAGAGAATACAACAGAACTAATGAAGTATCGTAACCCTCAAACACCTGCTTGTATTATTGAAAACGGAACTCTTGAAAGTGAAAGAATTATTTTTGGAACCTTAGAAAATATCGCTCTTAAAGATATTAATACTCCAGCTATACTTATTGTAGGAAATGTTATAGATGTCTTCAAAGAGATAAAAAAACTTTAAAGATTCTTTTAATTATTAATTGAAAGTTGGTTTAAATGTCAGAAATTTTAAAAAAAAAAACTATAGCTATTACCAGACCATACAATCGAATTGATGAAGCTGTGGAGCTTGTTGAATCTTATGGAGCAGAAGCGTTTATAGTTCCAACATTAGAGTTAGAGTTAAAAAACACTGCCTCCCTAAAAAATTTAGTAGAAATAGCTAATGAACTTGATTGGTTAATTTTTACATCACCAACATCTATAGAATCCATTTTTAAATTTTATCCTGATTTTAAAGAAAAAATTAATAAAAATTGTAAAATAGCTACTATAGGACATAAAAGCGAAGAAGTAGCTAATAGCTATGGGATTTTTAGTGATTTAATTCCTGAAGATTATACTGCAGAGGGCCTCCTTAAGTCATTTGAAAATGTAAATGTGGAAAATACTCTTATTGGTCTTCCACGGACTTTAGCTGCAAGAGATACTCTCCCTAAAGGTTTGAAAAAACTAGGTGCAGATGTAATATTAGCTGAAAGCTATGAATCACTTATTCCCTCTGATACTAATAAAATAGAAACTTTAATTGAAAAAATATTGAATTCAAAAATAGATGCCATAACATTTACAAGTCCTTTAACAGCGAAAAATCTTTTTAAAGTAGCTGCTAACGAACAGATTCCAGAACTTGCAAATATTTTATCTACTAGTGTTTTAAGTGTAAGTATTGGTCCTATAACATATAAAGTCCTTAAAAAGTTAGGTGTGAATTCAATATATCCAAAAGTATATACTGTGAAAGATATGATGGAACTGTTATTTGTAAACTTATGATAAGCTACATGGCATATGATAGATTAGTATTTTGAAAACTAATAAAAATATTATTAACAAGGTGATATTTTGGAAACAATGGTTTGGCCTGTTTATATCGACTCTAAAAAAAGTCGAAGTGAAGGAAGAAAAATAAACAAAGAATTTGCTGTTTCAGGTCCTAAATTAACAGAAATTTCAAGAGCTGCACGTAAATTAAATTTGAATCCAAAAGTTGAAGATGATAAATCTTACCCTGGTTCTTGGTGGGATAATTCTGGAAGAGTTATAGTCGAAAGAGAAGATATCTCTAAAAATGAGATTTTGGTGAAAATTAGTGAAACAATCAAAACCTTGAGGAAAAGATAATCTTTTTTTTACTTTGAGGGATTTTTCAATTTATTCTTCTATAATAAACAGAATTATTTAAAATAATCTCTAAAAAATTTATCAAATAACATATTGAATGAGATTAGTTCAAAAATTTTTCCTTTTAAAATAATAATAATAAAAAAAATATCTTTATGAGAAAAATATATTAATTTTAAGCAATATATATTATAATTATGAAAAATATAAATTATTTATGAAATATATATTATAGCGAAGAAGTAGCTAATAGCTATGGGATTTTTAGTGATTTAATTCCTGAAGATTATACTGCAGAGGGTCTTCTTAAGTCATTTGAAAATGTAAATGTGAAAAATACTCTTATTGGTCTTCCACGAACTTTAGCTGCAAGAGACACTCTCCCCAAAGGTTTGAAAAAACTAGGTGCAGATGTAAGATTAGCTGAAAGCTATGAA
>WRNS01000210.1 GCA_009776495.1 Methanobrevibacter sp.
TAGAAGTTCTAAAAATATTGAAAAATTTTTCTAAACATTGCTTCATGCTTGAAAGTGTGGAAGATTCCAAAAGGTGGGGAAGATACACATTTTTAGGGTTTGATCCCAAATTAGAAATTACTTGTGAAAACGAGCTTCTTCAAATAAAAGGTTATAAATCACTATCTAAAAAAACAAAGAGTCCAAATAAATATATTAGAGAAATACTTCAGGAATACAAGAGTCCGAATATAGCTAACTTTCCTCCATTCACTGGAGGATTGGTAGGTTATTTTGCTTATGATTATATTAAGTATAGTGAAAATTTAAACTTTGATGTGAAAGATTATGAATCTTTTAAAGACGTTGATTTAATGTTATTTGATAAAATAATCGTTTTTGATAATTTTAAGCAAAAAATCATGTTTATTGTAAATATTAAAGTTGTTGATGTTGAAAAAGAGTATGAAAAAGCTACTAAGGAACTTAAAAAACTTGTAGATATTGTTAAAAAAGGTTCTCCTATTGAAAATGATAAATTAAAAATCAAAACAGAGTTTACTCCTTTATTTTCTAAAGAAAAATTTTGTTCTATGGTTGAAAAAGCTAAAGAACATATAAAAAATGGAGATATTTTTCAAGTTGTATTGTCAAATCCAATTTGTGCTAAAATTGAAGGAAGTTTAATGGATACTTACAGAGTACTTAGAACAACGAATCCCTCTCCATACATGTTTTATTTTTCAAGTGATATTATAGAAATAGCTGGAGCATCTCCAGAAACATTGGTTAAACTGCAAAATAAGTCATTGTACACCTTTCCATTAGCTGGAACAAGATCAAGAGGGAAAAATGAGGAGGAAGATTTGAATTTAGAAAAGAATCTCCTTGCAGATGAGAAAGAACTTGCAGAACACAATATGCTGGTTGATCTTGCTCGCAATGACTTGGGAAGAGTAAGTGAATTTGGTTCAATAAAATTAGAAAAATACATGGAAATTAAAAGGTTTTCCCATGTTATGCATATAGGTTCTACAGTTAAAGGAACTATTAGAAGAGATAAAGATGTTTTAGATGTGATAGATGCAATACTTCCTGCAGGAACCTTATCAGGTGCACCGAAAATTAGAGCTTGTGAAATAATAGAAGAGTTAGAACAGAATAAAAGAGGTATTTATGGAGGAGCTATAGGTTATTTAAGTTTTTCTGGAAATATGGATACGTGTATAGCTATTAGAATTGCATTTACAAAGAAAAATCAGGTTTTCATCCGTTCTGGAGCAGGAATTGTTGCCGATAGTGTAGCTGAATCAGAATTTGAAGAATGCATGAATAAAGCACAAGCAGTTTTAGACGGATTAAAATTAGCTGAAAAAGGAATTGAATAATATTTTCTCATGGAAAAAATTTTCATGATACCTACTGTAAGTATTAAATTTTATAAATTTTCTTATTTTAATAATCAAAGGAGGATAAAATGATTTTATTAATTGATAATTATGATAGCTTTTCTTATAATTTATATCAAATGATTGGTGAGATAAATCCAAATATAAAAGTTGTGCGCAATGATGAATTATCTTTATCAGAAATTGAAGCGATTAATCCAGAAAGTATTGTTATATCTCCAGGTTCTGGAAGAGCTAAGGATGCAGGTATTACAATTGATTTGATAAAAAAGTTCTATGATAAAATTCCTATTTTAGGGATTTGTTTAGGTCATCAAGGTATTTATGAAGCATTTGGAGGAAATATTAGCTATTCAAAAACATTAATGCATGGAAAATCTTCAACTATTGTGATAGATAATAAAAATCCATTATTTTATAATTTAGATAGTGAAATATCAGTAGGTCGTTATCACTCTTTATCAGCAATTGAAGAAACATTGCCTAAGGATTTGTCTATAATTGCTAAATCAAAAGATGATAATGAAATTATGGCAATAGTTCATAATGACTATCCTGTTTATGGTCTTCAATTTCACCCAGAATCTATTTTAAGTGTCGATGGCTTTGAAATTCTAAAAAATTTTTTAAATTGTACTATTCAATGATAATTTTCAAAGGTATTGAAATTATTAAGTTACTGAAATTATTTTAAAATTTTAATAAACTTTTAAATTCAAGCTCTCCAAATCAATACAAATTTTATTTAATGAGTTAAGGTGTGTTAAAAATGATAAAGGATGCTATTTTAAAATTAGCTAACAATGAAGACATTTCTTACATTATGGCAGAAGAATCAATGAATGAAATAATGAGGGGTAAAGCTACTGATGTTCAAATGAGCTCATACCTAACAGCTTTATCCATGAAAGGAGAAACTATTGATGAAATCACTGCTTCTGCAGCATCTTTGAGAAATCATTGTATAAAGCTACTTCCTGATATGGATGTTTTAGAAATTGTAGGTACTGGTGGGGATGGATCAAATTCATTTAATATTTCGACAATATCAGCTATAGTAATTTCTGCAGGAGGTGTTCCTGTAGCTAAGCATGGAAATAGGGCAGCATCAAGTAAATGTGGTTCTGCGGATGTTTTAGAATCATTAGGTGTAAACATTCAGTTAAGTCCCGATAAAAGCACTAAGTTACTCGAAAAAATTGACATATGTTTTTTATTTGCTCAAAATTATCATATAGCTATGAAGTACGTAGCTCCAATAAGAAAAGAATTAGGAATACCAACTATATTTAATATATTAGGGCCGTTATCTAATCCTGCAGGAGCTAATATGGAAGTAATGGGAGTTTATGATGAGTCTTTAGTTCTTCCCTTAGCAATGGTTATTCATAATTTAGGTGTTAAGGACGCTATGATAGTTTATGGTCAGGATAAATTGGATGAAATTTCTATCAGTGCACCTACGACTGTTTGCGAGATAAAAAATGATAAATTTTCTCAATACACCTTAAATCCAGAAGATTATGATTTTAAATTATCACCAAAATCTGAAATTTTAGGAGGTTCCCCTAAATTAAATGCAAGTATAGGATTAAGTATCCTAAATGGTGAAGAAGGAGCTAAAAGAGATGCAGTTCTTCTTAACTCTGCAGCTGGTTTATATATTGGGGGAAAAGTTAATAGCTTAGAAAAAGGAATAAATTTAGCTCAAAAACTTATTGATAGTGGAAAAGCAAAGGAACAATTAGATAGGTTTGTTGAAATGTCTAATAATATTTAGCTATTTATTTTGATAATTAATTATTTTTATTATTAATTATTTTTATTTTGCTAATTATTTTGATTTAAATTAATTTTTATTTAACTATCTATTTTGATTTAAATTACTTTTTTAATAAAATAATTATATAATACTCATTATAAATTAAATTATTAATATAAATCATTTTTATTATCAA
>WRNS01000211.1 GCA_009776495.1 Methanobrevibacter sp.
TTTTTTTAATTTATTTTTATATTTATATTTTTAAAATATTCAATTTTTTATTTATTAAAAAATATATTTTAAAAGATTAAAACAAAAAAATAAATAAATAAATTATCTTTATTACTTTTAATAGAATATTTAAAATATTTAAACAAATATAAATTATTTTTAAGCAAAAAAATATATTTAAACATCAACCCTGATTAATTTTATTTGAAGTGATCTTTTGAAACCAATAAATGAGGAAAAATATAACTCATCAAAAGAAAAAAATAAGTATTCAAATCTATCTTTAGCAAAAGAAAAAAATAAGTATTCAAATTTATCTTTAGCAAGAGAAACGAAAAAGATACTTCAAAGTAATAAAATTCGATTGAATAAAAATTTAGGTCAAAATTATCTCATCGATGATTTTAAAAGAAAAAAAATAATCGATTTTGGAAACTTGCACCATGAAGATGTTGTTTTAGAAATAGGTCCAGGGATAGGAACATTAACTCTTGAAATAGCTAAGAAAGTTAAAAAAGTAGTAGCTATTGAGCAAGATATAGCTATTTCCAAAATCTTAAAGAATAGATTAAAGGAAGAATCCATTGGAAATGTAGAAATAATAAATAAAGATGCACTAAAAATAGATTTTCCAAGGTTTAATAAAATTATTTCAAATCTACCTTATCAAATTTCCTCTCCAATAACTTTTAAGTTTTTAGAATATGATTTTGATTTAGCTATTTTAATGTATCAAAAAGAATTTGCTGATCGAATGATAGCTAAAGTTGGAAGTAAAAATTATTCTAGGCTAAGTGCTATGTTGTATTTTAAAGGGAAAGTTGAATTTTTAGATAATGTTTCTCCAGAATCATTCATTCCAAAACCAAAAGTTACCTCATCTATTGTTAGATTAACACCACTCAGTAAAGATATGAAAAATAATTTGAATAATGGTGATAATCACGGAGAAAATTTTTCAAGGAGTAAAATAGCTATTGATGAGCTTGATAAAGAGTATTCTATTATTTGTAAAGCATTGTTTCAACATAAAAATAAAAAAATAAAAAATGCTTTGATTGATTCTAGACATATTTTAGGATATGATGATAAAAAAGAAATCAGACAAATTTTAGATGAAATTTCAGGAAAAAACAAAAAATTAGAATCTACAGGAAAAAACAAAAAATTAGAATCTACTGGAAAAAATAAAAAATTAGAATCTACAGAAAAAAATAAAAAATTAGAAACTATTTTAATTCAAAGAACAATAGCTACTTCCCCAGAAGAAATATTAAAAATAGCTAATTATTTAAAGCATATTATTAAGGATGACGTACTATGAGAGTCGATGAATTTGAAATTGAAACTGACGAGATGGTCTATGAACCTTCAGATGATAGCTTTCTTTTAGCTGAAAACTTGATTATAAACAGTGGAGATGAAGTTCTTGAAATAGGAACTGGTTCAGGAATAGTAGCTATGTATGCTTCTAAAAAGACAGATAAAATTGTAGCTACTGATATAAATTTCAATGCCATTGAATTAGCTGAGAAAAATTTCACATCTAATGGTCTTGAAAATATTCAGCTATTTCTTGGGAATTTATTCGAACCTGTTAAAGATCAAAAGTTCGATGTAATCTTATTTAACACTCCATATCTACCTACCGAAAGTTCTGAAATTTTAGATGACAATTTAAATTATGCATTCGATGGTGGATTAGATGGTCGTGAGGTCATAGATGAATTTTTAAATCAAGTGAAAAATCATTTAAATCATGATGGTAGACTGCAGCTAATTCAATCATCTCTTTCTAAGATTGAAGAAACTATCTCAAGATTAAATGATTTAGGATTTAAAGTAGAAATTACAGCTAGTGAAAAATTTTTCTTTGAAGAAATTGTACTGATAACTGCTTTTTTAGATGAATAGCTATTGAATCACTTTTCACCATTTTTTCTGCGAAAACTGTAGAGTTTTCATAGTTTTACCTATAAAAACTATATGAAAAGCCCAAATCTAGATATGTTCTATCATAATAATCAAGATTTGCGATTTTTAAATATTCTGTGCCTGATTCCTTCTCAAACTTATACTCAGCCACCTGTTGCTTAGGATAATCTGTCTTCTTTCCATCTTTAGTATACACAATATTTGAAAATGTTATCTTCCCCTCTGACAGTTTATAGTTTCCTGTTTTTGACTCAGTTGCATCGTAAGTATAAAGGAATTTTCCATTATCATAAAAATTGTAGTATAAAAGATGCATACGTCCTAAAGAATCAATCTTGTTTTTTTTCCATGCTCCAATCAATTTTGATTTAGTATTTGTGCTTGATGTTGAACTTCCCTTTTTCCATTGCGCATAGTAGATAACAGTCTTTTTAGGTTTAGTGTTTTTAGTTATTTTTGTTCCACCACTTTTCTTAGTATACCAACCTTTGAAGGTGTAACCACTCCTTTTAGGACTAGCTGCTAATTTACCGATTTTGGAACCTTTTTTAACCGTAGTCACTTTGGTCTTCTTGGTTCCAATTTTACCACCGTTAGCATTCCAAGTTATCTTATAGCTTGCAACCTTTTCTTTGGATTCAATAGTTATTCCGTTGTCCTTTTTTTCATTTTTTACTCCGCTTGTTGCTGAAGCAGTAGCTAAACCAATTGAAAAAACAAGCATAGCTAATGCCAGTACCACGAATAATTTTTTAATTTTCATAGTAATCCTCTCAAAATTCTATTCATTCTTTTTCCAGAATCATTAAGGAATATAAATAATTGTTTGGAAAAAAATAACTTTAAGTAAGGTAATAAATAGCTATTTTAAAGAAAATCATTCTTTTTTTAATAGATTTTTTTAAATATCTAATATTTCTTTATTATTATAAAGCTTACTTATTGCAAATAATACTTAAAAATCAATTATATTTATATCTTTCTAATTAAAAGTCTTTAAAAATAATAAACCAGGGGGGAAGGGGAAATATTTAGTATTAAAAGAATTATGATAAAAAATTAAATAAAAATAATTTATATATTATAGTATTGTTAAAAATTAATAAATATAAATACGATAATCTTAATTTTAAGGATTTTTAAAAAGTTTTAGAAAAGTTATAAAGTTTTAAGAATATATTTTCGTTGAAATATAAACATAAT
This sequence comes from Methanobrevibacter sp., assembly GCA_009776495.1. GTDB lineage: Archaea > Methanobacteriota > Methanobacteria > Methanobacteriales > Methanobacteriaceae > Methanorudis. Next base: position 3,139 of record WRNS01000211.1, read on the forward strand.
ATTAATCAAATAATGATGTACATTTATAAATGTGATTCAAAAAAACATTAGTTTAAATTAAAAAATCAGATCTTTAAAATAAACTTGAAAAAATAAAAAAAATTATCAGATTTTAATAAAACTGATTTAAATATTAAAATTTAATATGAATTATAAGATATATCTGTGAAAAAAGAGAGTTAAATGGTAAAATAATATTAAAAGA
>WRNS01000212.1 GCA_009776495.1 Methanobrevibacter sp.
TATCCATAAATATTGATAATTTATTATAATTATTTTTTGGACAATGTTCATTGTTTTTTAAAAATTTGTTAATTTTTTCATATTCCTAAATTATTTTTAAAAATATAAATAACTTTATAAAATTTTAAGTTAATATTCTTAACATGGAAGATACATATTTTATTTTAGATGCTTCTGCTTTTATAGGAGGTTTCAAACCTAAAAATTCTCTTAATTTCACAGTTTCAGAAATAACTGAAGAAATTAAAGATATTAGGTCTAAAATTATTTTTAATGAAGCAATTGATGAAGCAAAACTATTTATTCGAGAACCCGACTCAGAATCTGTTAAAAATCTGGAATTAGCTATTTCCTCATCAGGAGATTCATTAAGGCTTTCTCCTCCTGATAAAAAGCTATTATCATTAGCTATAGATTTTAAATCTTCAGGAAAAAATGTTAAAGTTATAACTGATGATTATTCCATGCAAAATGTTTTAAAAATTTTAAATATATCCTATGAAAGTGTTTTAACCGAAGGAATAAAAGGAGTGTATAATTGGAAAAAAACCTGTGAGGGTTGTAAAAAAGAATTTCCAGATAGCTATGAATTTGATGATTGTGAAGTTTGTGGTTCGAAAATATTTAAAAGACGGATAAAGACTAAAAATAAATAGCTATAAATTTGTTTTAGTTTAATTATCAAAAAATCTATAAATATTATTTAATATTTTAGCATTAAGTATTTCAAGATTAAGTATTTCAAGTGATATTATATGAAAATTGGAATAGTTGTACATGGACCCAATATTATTGATTCCGGGTATGCTTTAAAAATTATCAATCTTTTAAAGGAGTTCGGGGAAGTTAAGTGCCGATTAGGTGGAACTATGGGGCGAACTGCAGTTATCGATGCTTCACTTGAAAATATTATTGATATAAGTTCTAAACTTTTACCAAGTGATTCTGTAAAGTTATTTAAACAAGAGGAAATGGATCTTATTTTTTTATTAAATTATGGCAAATCATCTGTTACTGGGCATACTTTTGGGTTTAAAGTATTTAAAAACTCTTTTTTATCTTTTGAAAATCAAAAAAAATATTTCAAATCTTTTAATATTAATTTAAATAATAATAAGAATAATAAGTATAATTCTAATAATTTCAATGAAAAATCTTTAGATAATGGCTTGTTTATTCAGATTGAAAGACCTGGAGAAGAAGATGGTAGTGTAATTGAATGGAGTAATCAAAAAAATCCTTTAACTAATAAAATAGCTAATCAACTGAATTTAAAGGTTTTAAAACCAGAAAACATAATAAAAAAATATTTTTCAAATGAATTTTTCAATGGTTTAGATAAATTAAAGGATAAAAAAACTTCTTCAGATGGTAAGATAGCTATCTCTAAAGATAAAATAGCTACTGAAAATTCTTCAAAACTTGAAGAATCTAAAAGAGTAAGAAAAATTCATGGTGTAAGTCCAAACGAGAATATTTTTGTAAATGGTGTGGTTATTGGAAAGTCCACCAGTGAAAAGTTATCGTTAATAGCTAAAAATGGACAGATAGTCGACATCCTTGGAGGAACAATCAAGAACCATGGAGTTGAAAAATTAGGGAAAGTGGATATTGATAAAGCTATAGTTAAAACTGGGCTTTTAAGACGATCATCTCCAGAACCTCGAATAATAGCTAATGATGCTAACATAAATCTGCTGATTAGTGACAATTCCAATCAAAATTCTTTAAAAATAGCTTTCATTGATCATGCAGCTGAAGATATTTATAATTTAAAAAATACGGATTTAGTTGTTACAATTGGGGATGATACAACTCTTGTAGCTTCGGATATTCTTTTTAGATTTAATATTCCTGTTATAGGAATAACCGATGGAGATTTAGATAAAGTGGTTGAAAAAGGATTCAAAGCTGAAAATTCTATCATAATTGAATTAAAACCTGGTTTAGATGATATAACAGGACAGATCATTTTTGAAAAGATTTTTAACTCAAAAAATATGATGAACATTGATTTAAGCTGGGAAAATGATAACCTTAAAAATAAAAATGAATTAAAAGCTGAAAAGATTGAAGATTTTAAAAATCAGATTTTTGATATAGTAAATAATATAAGTTCTAAATATAAAATTTATGAATAGAAATTAGTAATAGCTAATAATAAATTATTAAAATATATATTAAAACAATAATAGCCAATGATTTTTCATTAAAAATGGGGTATAACTTTGGAACTTGCTGAACTTGTTAATTCACTTCAAAATTTTGAAGGAGTATTGAGAAAAGAATCTATTGAAAATATAACAGATAAATTAAAGGATGTTTACAATATATCTGGTGAAACTCTTCTTGATTTTGGAGACGATGCATCAGCTATTGATATTGGAAATGGTAATCTAATATTATTAGCTGCTGATGGAATATGGGGAAAGTTAATGGACGCCGACCCATATTGGGCAGGGTACTGTTCAATTCTTGTCAATGTAAATGACATTGCAGCTATGGGCGGAAGACCAATAGCTATGGTTAATATATTGTCCATAAATGATGATAAAATAGCTAATGATCTTATTAACGGCATCAAAGATGGATGTAGGAAGTTCAATGTACCTATGGTTGGTGGCCATTTTCATCCAGACACTGAGTATAATGCATTGGATGTTGCAATAGTAGGAATAGCTAAAAAAGATAAAATAATAACAAGTTTTGGGGCTGAGGTTGGTGACAAGGTTATGGTAGCTATTGATTTAGATGGAAGACAACACCCTAAATTTGCTCTTAACTGGGATACAACTTATTTAAAGGATGAAAAAATTGTTCAAGACCAAATAACTACTATGGGAAAAATAGCTGAAAAAGGATTAGCTACTGGAGGAAAGGATATAAGTAATCCTGGAACACTTGGAACCTTGGAGATGTTACTTGAATCCTCCAATGTTGGGGCAATAGTTGAACTTGAAGAGATTCCAAGGAACACTGATGTTTCGTGGGAGGAATGGCTCAAATCATACCCTGGAGCAGGATTTGTCTTAACAGCTAAGGAAGAGAATATTGAAGAGATTATCAAATTACTTGAGGAAGTTTCAATCACTTCTTCTGTTGTAGGAGAAGTAATTGATGAAAAAAAGCTTTATTTAACTTATAAAAATGAAAAAATGGTTCTTTTTGATCAAAACAAAAATCCAGTCCTTAAAACAAAATAATTTTCTATCAATTTTTTGATTCAAGTCTTATTAATAAAATTTTTTTAATTTTTTTTTTTGAGTTTGTTGATATTTTTAATATTTTAATATTTTTTTTAGTTTTTTTTAGTTTTTTTTATTATTATTATTATTA
>WRNS01000213.1 GCA_009776495.1 Methanobrevibacter sp.
ACATCTTCTAACCAGTCCACAATTATTATTGTGATTCTTGCTATAGCTGCATCATGTTGTATGGGACTAATACTACTTTTTGCTATGGGAATGTTGTTTTATTAACTTTTTTCACGCGTACATATTTTTTAGTGGGAATAGCTAATATTTTCTTCAAATTTAAAATTAATTAGATTGTCGTAATTTTTCAAGAGAAGTCATATAAATTGAGATTATCTAAATTATCAATAAATTGGGATAAATAACTATACGTCACGTTAGAAGGTTCATTTAATAAAGTTTCATAGATTATTGAGGAGGTTCCATTTTTTATAATGGGTATTGTAATGTAATCAGGGCTTGATGGACTATTATCAGTAGCTGCTTCAAATTTCAATATATACATTCCTTTTATTCCTTCTATTATTTTCTCACCAATCTCTTTCGATTTTTCATCATTTATCGGAGAGATTATAAAGTTATCTTCTTCATAAACTGGTCGATGAGAGTGAATATCAACAACAAAAGTGTAATTGTTTTTAATTATTTCTGGAACAACATAATCTCTAGCCAATAGCTGACCATTTAAACGTCCTTTATCAAAATCATTTTTATCTTTTGTAACATTTATAATGTAAATATAATAGCTATAATTCAATGATTTACTCTTATTTCTGATTATATTTAATAATGCCTCATGAGAATTAGATTCTAAAGGATGTACACCAACAATAAAAGCTATTTTTATGCTGGAGTTTTCATTGCCATAGGGACCTTCAACTGTAACATTTCCCAAGGTATTTGTAGTTAAAACCTTTTTTGAAATAGCTTCATTAATTTCATCATGGTTTGAAATTGTCTGAAATAAAAAAAATGTTAATATAATCAATATAATTATCAAAAGACTGAGGAATATTTTGTTTTTCTTCATTTGAAACTACTTCAGTTATGATTTTTAAATATCATTTTATTTTTTTAATAATAAATAAAAATGATTTAATAATTTTTTTATAATTTTTATTTTTATTTTTTAATTTTTTATAATAATTTAAATGATTTAATAATTTTTTTTATAATTTTTATTTTTTAATTTTTTATAATAATTTTAATAATTAAATAATTTTTCTTATAAACGAATATTAAAAGTAGTTAAATGATTTTTTACCTACTAAGATATCTAATATCCTTATTCTTATTTAAAACAATACTTTTTTTCCATTCGTCTTTTGTTTCAGGATAGTCTTCTCTGAAATGAGCACCACGACTTTCTTTCCTTAAAATAGCTGCTTCAACAGATAAAATAGCTATTTCAATCATGTTAATTACTTCTAATCCCTCTTGAAGTCCTTTGTTATAATGTGTTTGTGAGCTAACATCCATATCATCTAATTTGATTTTTAAATCTTTTAGTTGGTTTAAAGCGTCTTTTAAATCTTTTTCATTTCTTATAATAGCTACATTTCTCCACATAATATTTTGAATAGTTTTTTTAATTTGGTGTGGAGCTATGTTTCCATCTTTCATAAGTCCTTTGATTCTCATCTCTTCTTTTTCAACTTCAACTTTATTTGTTTCAAAATCAAGATTTTCACAAGCTAATGAAGCTGAAACACCTGCTCTTTTTCCAAATACTTGGGTATCAGCTAACGCATTCCCTCCAAGTCTATTAGCTCCGTGAACTCCTCCAGCAGCTTCTCCTGCTGCAAATAAATTAGCTATTGATGAGGCACAATTTTCATCAATTTTCACTCCACCCATAAAGTGATGAGCAGTAGGAGACACTTCCATTGGCATTTTTCTAATGTCAACTCCTACATCTAAAAACTGAAATAGCATGGTTTCAAGTTTTTCTTCGATTAGTTCCTTTGAAAGATGAGTTACATCGAGATAAACTCCTCCCTCTTCATTTCCTCTTCCTTCTCTGATTTCATTGTAAATAGCTCTTGATACCACATCACGAGTAGCTAATTCTTTTCTATCATCATAATTTTCCATAAATCGTTCGTTATTTTTATTAAGAAGAATTCCACCTTCTCCTCTAACGGCTTCTGTTACTAATACACCTTTTCTTGATTTTGGATAAAGCATTCCTGTTGGATGGAATTGAATCTCTTCCATATCAATTAAATCTGCTCCCACATTCCAAGCTAAAGTGTAACCATCTCCATTTTTTTGAAATGTATTCGAGGTAACAGGAAATAGCTGACCTGCACCACCAGTAGCTAAAATAACTGTTTTTGCCTGAAAGAATATTGTTTTAGTATCTGAAAGTGATAAACCCATAGCTCCAATAACCTTATCATGGCCCTCATTTAATATTAGTGAGGTAATCATGACTTCTTCTATGGTAGCTATTTTTCGCTTGATGATTTCTTCTTTTAAAGCCATTATTATTTCGTGTCCTGTCCTATCTCCTTGAAAACACGTTCTTCTAAATGTTTGCCCACCAAATGGCCTTTGATTCAATTCTCCTGATTCTTGCCTATCAAAAAGAGCTCCATAATCTTCTAAATCAATCAATCTATCAGGTGATTCATCAACCAGTATTTTAACTAATTTTGAATCATTAAGAAAACTTCCTCCCTTTATTGTATCATTATAATGAATTTTTTTAGTATCCTCACTATCCACAAAAGCAAAAGCAGCATTATATCCTCCTTCAGCCATTCCTGTACATCCAGATCTAAATGATAATCCTTTTGATACAATAAGTGGATTTAATCCATGTTTTGAAACTTCAATAGCTGCACGGCAACCTGCACCACCTGATCCAATAATTAATACATCAGATTGAATAATTTTACTTTCCATAGAATTACTTTAGGTTTAATTTTATAAATGTTTTTAGATTATTTTAAAAAAAGTAGCTATGTAAATTTATAATAAAAAGATAATTTAGATAATGAAAAGTATGATTTGTTGAAATCCAAAGAGATTAAGATACAAAAAAAAATGTTTTTTAATGAAAGTTGTTTACTTCATCATTTCATCAGCTCGCCATCTTCTCTTATCTACAAGTTTTTCATAATATTTTTTTTTGTTAATCAATGGTTTTTTAGGTTGTCTAAATCGTTTGCTAGTATGTTCCCTATAATAACGTTTTCGACGTTTTTTTCTATGGTGGTATCGGTTATTTTTAGGAATATGAGTTATTTTTTTATTTATCCTCGTATTTTTTGACTTTGATTTTTTTAATTCATCGTTACTTTTATTATTATTGTTATTATTATTATTTTTATTATTATTTTTATTATTATCTAAATAGTCATAAATACCTGCAGTTATTCCTAAAAATATAAAAAATAAGATTATCCCTAA
>WRNS01000214.1 GCA_009776495.1 Methanobrevibacter sp.
TTTTTTTTTTTTTTTTTTTTTTTTTTTATTATTTAGATTATTATTTTCAATATTTATTTAGATTTTTTTTCGTTTCGTTTTTTTTTTTTATTTTTTATTTTTACAATGATATTTTTCAACATTTTTTAGATTTTTTGGGGTATTGTGTCAAAAATTGACCTCTAAAAAAATATTTTATGTAATATATATTTCTTAATTATAATATATATTTTTTATTTGTAATATAAATTTCTTTATTATGATATATATTTTTTATTTGTAATATAAATTTCTTAATTATAACATATATTCCGTGATTAAGATATATATTTCTCATTAGAAGATGTTTTTTTTTTTTTAAAAAAATGAAAAATTGGATTTAAAAATATAATTATAATAACTCTTCTCTTAAAATTGCATTTGATTTAGGAGAGAGCATAGCTAATGGAACATCAAACACGCTTAAACATCCAATTCGCCCATTATCTCTCATTCTTTTAACAGCTCTTGCATAAGCTAATAATATACTTGATGTAAATTCAGGATTACTTTCAAGTTCTAATGTAAATTCCATATTTTGTTTAGCCCCATTTCCTGATTGTCCAGTTCTTATTACATATCCTCCATGTGGCATACTACTATGATTTTCATCTAGCTCTTTTTGAGATATAAAAATTACTTCTGTATCATATTCCTCGAAGTAATTAGGCATATTTTTAATTTCGGATTCAATAGCTACTTTATCTGCATTATCTGCAGCTACAACATAACATCTTCTTAGATGCTTTTCTCTTGTAGAAAGTTCTGGATTTTCACCAGACCTTACTTTATTCAATGCATCTTCAATGGGAACAGTATATTGTGTTCCGTCAAGAACACCTTCAACTCTTCTTATAGCATCTGAATGACCTTGACTTACTCCTTCTCCCCAAAATGAGTAAGTATTTCCAACTGGAAGTAGTGATTCTCCTAAAATCTTATAAATTGAAAATAATCCAGGATCCCAACCAGTAGATACTAAATTCAATGTTTCATATTTTTTCCCTACNTTATCAACTATTTCAAAGTGATGAGGGATATTCACATGATTATCAAANCTATTGACTGTGTTAAAAGTNTTAGCTATTTCTGGAGTTTGTTTAGGCAGATCAGTAGCTGAACCTCCACACAATACCATAACATCAATTTTTCCGTCATATTTATTAATTTCACTAATGTTAACCATTTTTGAATTATTTAGAGTAGAGGGATTTCTTCTTGTGAAAATAGCTACAAGTTCCATGTCTTCATTTTGTTCAATAGCTAATTCTACACCTTTTCCTAAATTACCATATCCTACGATTCCGATTTTGATACTCATTTTATCCTCTTAATTAGTTTTTATTCTTCAATCTTAATCTTTATCTTATAATTTTTATTTAAATTTTTTCAAAATTTTTAAATTTTGTTTTAATTTTTTATAGAAAATTTTTATTTTTATCATTATCTTATAATTTTTATTTAAATTTTTAAATTTTATTTCATTTATTTATAGAAATTTTTAATCTTTTATCATTATTATGTAATTTTTAAATTCTAATTGATTTATGAATAGAAAAATTAGTCAATTAATATTTTTTGTAAAAAAATNTGATTNNANAAAATTTNTTTTAAGTAAATAATTTTCTACTATCTACAAGAAAAAAATGTTTAGTTCATANNTTATATGANGAATAAAAATCTTTTAAATTTTTTTTATCTTCATCTGAAAGATTATGCCATCTAATTCTTTGAATAGCTCCTTCTAAACCACAAAGTCTATTATAACAAGCAGACTTATCTATTTCTTTTATAGAAAGCCAAGCTTCTTTAGACCCAATTTCTTCTAAATCTTCAATGGTTTTTATTCCAACTTCATTTAATTGTTTTTCTATAACTTTGCCAATATTTGGTAATTTTAATAATTCACCCATAAAAATCCTCAAAAATTATTATTCATGTAAAAATGATATATAAAAAAATTCAGTAAAACCTTTTAAATTCAGTAAAACCTTTTAAAACAGCTTAAAGTAGTTATTCAAGTAAAATAAAAAAAGAAATAAAATAAAGATAATAAAAATAAAAATAAAAAGTGTTGAAAACAAAACTTTTTATTATTTTTAGTTTTCATTATTTCTTGGAACTTCTTCTGATTCTTCTATAGCTTTTTCCATTATTCTTCCTACTTGTTTATCAGGAGAAGAAATTGTTTCAACTTCTTTTTTGTTTAAACTTTCTTCATTAAATAGTTCAGCTATTCCTCCAATTGAACCTAAAATCCCTGAAACTTCTGTTGGTAAGAATATTTTTGTTGAATTTCCATCAGCTATTTTTTCAAGAGCTTCTAAATATTTAATAGCTAATAAATCATTGGTAGGGTCTCCTTTATGAATAGCGTTATAAACATCTATGGTAGCTTTGGCTTTACCTTCTGCAATAGCTATTTCCTGATATTTATTTGCATCAGCTACTTTTTTAATAGCTTCTGCCTTACCTTCTGCATCTAAAATAGCTGCTTGTTTGTCACCTTCTGCTTTTGTAATTTCAGATTGTCTATATCCTTCAGCATCGAGAATATTAGCTCTTTTCATCCTTTCAGCTTTCATTTGCCTGCTCATTGCATCCACAATGTCTTTTGGAGGTTCAATTTTTTGAATTTCTACTCTTACTACTCGAGTTCCCCATTTATCAGTAGCTTCATCCAGTACCTCACGAAGTTGTGCATTAATCATTTCTCTTGAGGTAAGTGTTTGATCGAGTTCCAAGTCACCTATAATATTCCTCAAGTTTGTTTGTGCTAATTTAGTTATAGCTTGATAAAAGTTCACAACATTGTAAACTGCATTAAATGGGTCTGTAACCTCATAAAAGATAACACAATCAACGACAACTACAGTATTATCCTTTGTAATTACTTCTTGGGGTGGAACATCTACTACTTGCTCACGAAGATCTACTTTTCTAATTTGTTCAATAAATGGAATAATAAATACTAAACCACTTGTTACAGTTCTTTGATATTTACCAAATCTTTCAACAACAGCTTTTTCATATGGCCTTAAAATTTTTACAGCTTTAAAAGCTAAAACAAATACTATAATTATTATAATTAAACCTGTTAAAATATCCATTTCCATCCTCTCTTAAATTTTTTTTTTAATATTTATTTTAATTTTATTTATTTTTTTTAGATTTTTTTTTAGATTTTTTTAATTTTATTTATTTTTTTTAATAATCTTTTTTTATAATTTTTATTTTTTTTAGATTTTTTTAATTTT
>WRNS01000215.1 GCA_009776495.1 Methanobrevibacter sp.
CATTATTGACTAAAATTTTTTCATGCTTTAATCTCAAAATAAGTTTTATAATATAGTAACAAGATTTATAATCTATAAATTATATATATTGAAATGTAAATATTTTCTTATTAGGAAGATTCACTATTAACTAAATTGAATAAGAATATTTACAAAAATTAATGAATGGTGTCTCAATTTAAACCAAAAAATGCCCTTTTTACTAAAAATTCAACCTTTAAATTGAGATAAACATTCATTATTTAAAAAAAAGTCAATGATTTCAAGTGTAAAAATATTAAAAATACATTGAAAATTGAATCACATTTTCTGACGTCTAAGCAATCAAACAACTTAAAACCGATTAAACAACTAAAAAGCAATAACAAGTTATTAGGCGGTTTAAGTTGAAAATAGTTTAAAAATCAGATAGGATACAATGTATTTTCTAAAATACCTGTATCAGATTGTAATGCAATAATGTTAGTTCTTCCCTTGCCTCTGCCACGTGAAACCGTGTTTGTAGAAATTATTCCTAACATTTCTAACTCATTTATAAAATCAAATATTCTTCTATACGAAACAGAATCCCCTTTAGAAACTTCTTTATAAGCATCGTATAGTTTACCTGATGTAATTTCTTCTTTTTTCTGAGTTAATTTTAAAATAGCTTCTAAAACTCTCTGTTGTTGAGCAGGTAATGTGAGGATAATATCAGTTATTTTATTATATTCTATTCTATCTTTAGCTTCTCTAACATGATCTCCAAACACTTTGTTAGATTCATTTTCATCAGCTAATTCCCCAGCGGTTATTAAAAGATCAAGTGCATAACGAGCATCACCTTCATCTTTAGCAGCTATAGCTGCGCATAACGGAATCACATCGTCGTCTATTGTATCTTCTTTAAAAGAAAGTTTAACTCTTTCATTTAATATGTCTACTAATTGATCAGCTCTATATGGAGGAAAAACAATTTCTCTATCTCGCAAACTACTTTTTACTCTAGTTCCTATATCCTTCTTAAATTCCAGATAATTACTTAGTGACAAAATAGAAACATTATTTGTACGTGTTAAAGTGTAAAGGAGACCATCTCCATCATTTTTAAGGAGTATATCAATTTCATCTAAAACAACAATCAGAATCATGTTTTTTGCAAAAGCATTTTTTTTAAAAATATCCCTAAAAGTGTTTAATATTTCTCCTTTAGTCCAACCTCTATTTGGGACCTTTCTCCCCATTTGCTGACATAATCTTGCAATAATCTGGTATTCAGTATTGTAATCAGTGCATCGAATATATTCTGTCTTGATATAGACATCCTCACCTACTGCTGCTTCTTTTAGCTGTTTCATTGCAAATTTAGCAACTGCAGTCTTACCTGTGCCTGTTTTACCATAAACCGTGATATCAGATGGTGTTACATTATTCAAAGCTTCAATCCAATATTTAGCTATTGAAGTAATTTGATCTTTACGGTGTGGTAAGTGAGTAGGCAAGTATCTGTGGTCTAATGATTTTTTGTCTTTAAAAACTGACCCCCTATTTTTAAATTCCTCAAATATGTTTATCATTTAATCACCAAAATATTATAAAAACCTTTTTATTATGAAAATATACTGTCCTAATGTTAGAAATCCGATCGTATGATCCAAATTTATAAACCCAACCTATGAATCCGATCGTGTGAATCCAAATTTAAAAACCCAATCTTATGAATCCAAATTATTAAAATTTCAACCCTTTATTAAAGTTATCATCAAATTATATTAATAACAAGTATTCACTAAAAAAAATTTTAATATAAAATCTTTGAATGAAACCATTTTAATATAAAAATTTTAATGCAAACTCTAATATAAAAATTTTAATATGAAAACTTTAACCAAACAAGTTTAAAATTAAAACTTTATTCTAAAAGTATCATATGCAAACTTTAACCAAACAAGTTTAAAATTAAAACTTTATTCTAAAAGTTTCATATGCAAACTTTTATCTAAATATTTATTGATATATAATTAAATAAGGCGAGATAATCACGTTCTTATTTAATAAGAATATACTAATTAACAAAAACAATTATAAAATGAATTTTGTAATATCATTATAATTTCTTGAAAAATATGAAAATTATCTTTCAAGAAATTAAAAGAAATTAATTTACAATTGAATTTGCATACTATGTTAACTCAATTAAAACAAAGAATTTAGCTCAGTTTCAAGTGAAGAGTATATTTCAAGTGTAACTTAATTTGACTTTGAAATTTATAAAGGTATTTATTAAAAAATTTAAAAAAAATAATAAGTTGAGAATAATTAAAAAATATAATTTCAAAATATAATTTCCTAAATACAGCACCATACCTTTAAATAATCCTTATTTTAAACAAATAGCTATTCTGTTTAATAATGTATAACATGATCATAATTCTTTTATTACTTCAAAATAGCTTGAATAATTTAATAAACTATAAAAAATAAGAATAAAAAAGATTTTTTATGAAAATAAGAAATTTAATTATTATACTTAAATTGCATTTTATAAAAATTTTCAACCTTATCTTTAGATCATTCCCATGTGTAAATAGTATCGATATTTTTAAAAAAAAATATTTTTATGGTGAAAAGTTTTTCTAAATCATGAAATAAAAATATATGAAAAATATTAATAAATCTATGAAAAATATAAAATATTCTATTAAATAAAAATATTAAAATAATTGTATTATGCAAAATAATCCTTTAAAAAAAATCAATGTTTTTTAAAAAAAAATCAGAAAAAATCTTAAAAAATTAAAATGATATTAAAAATTGTAAATAATTCAATGAAAAAACTAAATAGCTAAAAGTATTAAAGTAATTTTTAAAAAATCATAAACATTGTTAAAGAAAGAGAGGTGGATTTCATGTGCAAAATATAAAAGCCGTATGGTTGAAAATTATGGAGAGGTTGATTTCCACTGTAAATAAAAAGCTTTGAAAATAATTTATCTAGTATGGATTTCAAGTGAAAAATTTTTAAATTTTTCATAAATTTTAAGAAATTTTCTTTATGGATTTTCAAAAATTAAAGAAATATAGAGATAATTTTCAATTGTATACACTTGAAAACTACCTCTTCAATCTTTAAATATATGAATATTTTTTACAGTGGAAACATATGTCTCCCTCACTATAGGAATTTATTTTTTACATGAAAAAAATATAATTATCAATGAAAAATATGGATTAACAAAAGTTAAAAAATAATTATAATAATAAAATAATAAAAAAAAAAAAAAAAAAAAAAAA